>JBDTAG010000411.1:0-3254 GCA_039924745.1 Rhodoferax sp. | reverse complement strand
CGACCAGACCTGCGACCTCCGCCATTGAAAAACCCAGGTCGCGACTGCGTTTGATGAAACGCAAGGTATGTACTTCGCCCGCGCTGTATTGCCGGTAGCCATTGTCGGTGCGGATCACTTGGCCCAGCAGGCCCAAAGACTCGTAATACCTCAGCATCTTGGCCGATACCCCCGAGCGACGGGCGGCTTCGCCGATGTTGACCGGGTAGTTGTCCTCCTGGCGTGAGGTTTTAAGCAAGGACTGCATAGCCTTCCTCCACAATCGCCTGGGCCAGCGCCTCGCGGTTGTGTGTGGATTCCACCTGCACGCGGTTCTGCGTGCGGTCAATCTGAACCTGTGCGTTTGGGTCCACTTGTTGCAGGGCGCGGGTCACCGCTTTTTCGCAGTGGCCACAAGTCATTCCGGTGACGGTAAATAGTTGGTTCATAAAAGGCATCCTCGCGTAAAAGACAACAATAAAAGAGCATAGTCTGAACCTTGCCACGGTGGCAAAGTCAAGCTGCTGCGCGCCACCCCTGTGGGCACTGCGGTTTTTCTTGACCTTGCTGCCATGGGAAGCCTTAGCCTTCCAAAAATGAACACTTCTGCATTGAACACCACACCATCCGCTTTACCGACACTGGACCTAGGTATTGGCGGCATGACCTGCGCCTCATGTGTGGGCCGCGTCGAGCGCGCCTTGAAGAAAGTCGTCGGTGTGTCGGACGCTACCGTCAACCTGGCCACAGAATCCGCGCGCATCACTTACGCGGGTGATGCGCAAATGCCCGTGCGCTTGCGCCGTGCGGTTCGGGATGCGGGCTACGAGCCCCGCACACCGGCACAAATGGATGCAGCAGACAACGAATCCCCATGGGTCGGTTTATGGCCGGTATTGGTGGGTGCGCTTCTCAGCGCACCCTTGGTATTACCCATGGTGGGTGAGCTGGCGGGACTGCATTGGATGCTACCGGCTTGGTTGCAATTTGTTCTGGCCACGCCGGTGCAGTTTGTACTGGGCGCCCGCTTTTACAAGGCCGGTTGGCATGCCCTGAAAGCGCTCACTGGCAATATGGATTTGTTGGTGGCGATTGGTACCAGCTCTGGATGGGCACTGTCCGTTTGGTTGTGGCTCAATGCCCCCGCGGGTGCCATGGTGCACCTCTATTTCGAAGGTTCAGCCATCGTCATAACGTTGGTGATGTTGGGCAAGTGGCTGGAGGCGCGGGCCAAGCGCCAGACCACGTCCGCCATACGCGCCCTGCATGCCCTGCAGCCCGATACCGCCCATTGGATAGGGCGTGACGGAGAGGTCGATGTGCCGGTAGCCGACGTATTTGTCGGCGACCGTTTGGTAGTCAAGCCCGGTGAACGCTTTCCGGTAGATGGCACGTTGCTAGAGGGCCAAACCCAAGTCGATGAATCCATGCTGACCGGCGAGCCACTGCCCGTGCATAAGGATGTGGGCACCCAGCTGACGGGTGGCTCCATCAATGGTGAGGGCCGCGTGGTGTTGCAAGTCACCGCTGTGGGATCGGACACGGTGCTCTCCCACATTACCCGGCTGGTGCAGGACTCACAGGCAGCCAAGGCGCCCATCCAGCGCCTGGTAGACCGTGTTAGTGCCGTGTTTGTGCCCGTGGTGCTGGCTTTGGCTGTGCTCACCTTTTTGGCCTGGTGGTTCACAGGCCACCCGTTCGAGGCTGCGGTCATTCACGCCGTCGCCGTACTGGTCATTGCATGCCCTTGCGCGCTGGGGCTGGCCACGCCGGCAGCCATCATGGCGGGTACAGGCGTAGCTGCCAAGTACGGCATCCTTATCAAGGATGTTTAGGCATTAGAAATGGCGCATAAAGTCGATGTAGTGGCCTTTGACAAAACCGGCACACTAACCATCGGCCAACCGCGCTTGACGGACTTGACCCTGGCGGAATCACCAGGATTGCTGGATGCTGACGGCGTTTTGCGGGTAGCCGCCAGCCTGCAAAGCGGAAGCGAACACCCCCTGGCCCGCGCCGTAGTGGCTGCGGCCAAGGATAAAGGTTTGTCGATCACAGCACCCGACACGCTGCAAGCGGTGCCCGGCAAAGGCAGCATCGGCGAGCTGGCACAACAAAGCTATTGCATCGGTAGCCTGCGCTGGATGCAAGAACTTGGCGCCCCACTGGGCGCGCTCGAAGCCCAAGCCAGCGCACTCCAGGCGCAAGGCGCAACGGTATCGGCCATGGCCCAGCGCACCAGCAACAGCGCAGCAGAGCCCGCGCGCTATACGTTACTGGCCCTTATGGCCTTTGCCGATACGCCCAAGCCTGGCGCAAAAGAAGCTCTGGCAGTGCTGCGTGCGCGTGGCATCAAAACTGTCATGGTGTCTGGCGACAATCGCGGCGCGGCCGAGGCTATGGCCCGCCGCCTAGGGTTGAGCCCTGAAGATGGCGAGGTGCTGTCCGAGGTGTTGCCCGGCGACAAGGCTGCATGGATGGTCGAGCTCAAAGAAGGCCACGGTGTGGAGCGCCGTCGGCCCGTGCGCACCAAAGATCTACCCACGATGGCTCTGCCCGTATCAGCCACAGCCTTGGATGCCAAGTTGGAACCGGGTGAACGCCATCCGCATGTTGTAGCCATGGTGGGAGACGGCGTCAACGACGCGCCCGCCTTGGCCGCGGCCGATGTTGGTATGGCCATGGGCACCGGAACCGATGTGGCCATGCACGCGGCTGGCATCACGCTAATGCGCGGCGATGTGTCGTTGGTCGCCGCTGCACTCGATATATCCGACCGCACGGTGGCTAAGATTCGGCAAAACCTGTTCTGGGCGTTTGCCTATAACGTGGTCGGCATCCCGTTGGCCGCTATGGGGTATTTGAACCCGGTGTTGGCTGGTGCAGCCATGGCCATGAGCTCGGTAAGCGTGATGCTGAATGCGTTGCTGCTTAAGCGCTGGCGGCCTGGCCAATAGGGCTGAACAGGCTATGCGCGTGTTGAACGCAATTGGAATGGATGAGGTGACGTGTGGAAATCCCGCCGCCATTGTTGGAGCGGAAAGCCGTCCTGCAGTGGCATATGCCGGCCTCTTATTTCTGTTGCTGCGTTTCGGTAAATGGCTGGCAACCCGTCAATCGCGCTGACTGTCAACGAGGCGTTGGTTTTTGACACCCTCTGTCGCGCCCAATTCACCTTAACCCCATCCGTCCAATAGTCTGACCACTATTTGTCATCGAAAACCGCGTGCATGGCGTTGTAGATACATGATCACGCAAAATTTTCCGCAAGTAGC
>JBDTAG010000410.1:0-14721 GCA_039924745.1 Rhodoferax sp. | reverse complement strand
TGCATGGCGCCAAGGGCACCACGCCAGAGTTGCTGCAGGATGACCAGACTCCTTATCGCCAGTTGCTGCGCCAGCAGGGAGCAGGTGGCGAATGGCGGGTAGAGAAGCAACGGCTGCGCTGGGATGTGCTCGATGCGTTTGCGCAAGCCGCAGTACAAGCTGGCATACCTGCCACAGACGATTTCAACCGTGGCAACAACGAGGGCGTCGGTTACTTTGAGGTCAATCAGAAAGCGGGTTGGCGCTGGAACACGGCCAAGGCGTTTCTGCGCCCCACTTGCTATGGCCGTCCCAACTTCGAGTTGTGGAACAGCGCCCAGGTCGCCAAGTTGTTGATAGCTCCGGCCACAGCAACAACTCCCCTGCGTTGCACCGGTGTGCAGGTTTGGGATGGCCAGACCATGGTGGAGGCAACAGCCAAGGCCGAAGTGATTGTGTGTGCTGGCGCTGTGGGCTCACCCCAAATTTTGCAATTGTCCGGCCTGGGCCCTGCGCAGCGGCTACAAGCGCTGGGTATTGCCGTAGAAAAAGACCTGCCGGGTGTTGGCGAAAACCTGCAAGACCACTTGCAGATTCGCGCGGTGTTCAAGGTGCAGAACACCACGACGTTGAACACGCAAGCCAATACGCTCTGGGGCAAGGCCAAGATCGGCATCGAATACGCATTCAAACGCACCGGCCCCATGAGCATGGCGCCCAGCCAGTTGGGCGCCTTCACGCGCAGCGACCCGGCACAGCCCTACCCGAACCTGGAATACCACGTGCAGCCGCTGAGTTTGGACGCGTTTGGCCAACCGCTGCACGGCTTCAACGCCATCACGGCCAGCGTATGCAACCTCAACCCCACCAGCCGCGGCACGGTGCATATTCGTAGCAGCAAATTTACCGACGCACCGGCCATATCGCCCAACTACCTGAGCACGGAACAAGACCGCAAAGTTGCCGCTGACTCGCTACGCGTGACGCGCAACATCGTCGCGCAACCGGCCTTGCAAAAATACCTGCCCGAAGAGTTCAAACCCGGCGTGCAGTTTCAGACCGATGCTGAACTGGCCAAGTTGGCCGGTGACATTGCGACCACAATATTCCACCCCGTTGGCACGACCAAGATGGGCCGTGAAGATGACGCTATGGCCGTGGTGGATGCGCGCTTAAAGGTACATGGTGTTGCGGGGCTGCGCGTGGTGGATGCGGGCGTCATGCCGCTGATCACCAGTGGCAACACCAACTCACCGACATTGATGATTGCGGAAAAGGCCGCACAGTGGATCATGGAAGACAATTCGTTACAGCACATGAAGGGTTAATCCCAATGCACATTTGCACCTCCGTCGTTACAGTAAGAACACTCAAAGGTTAGACGGCAACTGCGAAGAGCCCGATGGAAGAAGCGAACCGAGGAGACGGTAAGCAACAAGCAAACAATTTCTGTATCCACCTTGAGATGCAGCTCACAAAAGCACTGACCCAGTCAGTGCTTTTTTTTCGCCCACTACTTAGCAATACCTGGTGTTACTCCGATGGCGCAGCGAATGGCGAATCGACGATGCGACGGCGACCGGCCAGGCTCCAGTCGTTTTGCCATTTGACTTCAGCGGTGCGCTGCTCTGAACGCACTTTAGAGCCCAACCCGATTGCCGTCGCTGAATCGACAAGATGGTAGCCCGCAGACAGTGCCGCGGCGCCCATCAGCCGTTCCAATGCGTGGGCCAGCGTGCTGTCGAGCTGCGATGCCTCGCTTTCAAAGAGGTCGTCTTGCACCGATGTGCATGCGAGCAACTTGGCAAGCGCTGTGGGCTTAAACCAGAACATGCTGCCTGCTGGAAACCAAGGCTTAACACGGTTCAACCATTCTTGGCGTTCACCCAATTCGGCAGCGAGCTTTGCCACCCAAGGCTTGTTCTGCCAGATGAATCGTTGGAGATTCAAGACGTTGCCTTCGGGGGCAATCAAGCCCAGTGAAGGATAGGTCTTGAGACCATCGAGCATGCTGCGCATTGCCTGCGGAGCGGGGAGCAGACTCTCGACCAACGACTTGCGCCACAAATGGCCGTCTTCACGGTGCAACGATTTCTTGGAGTGCAACTTGAGCACTGCGCTATAGCCACGTGCAATCAACAGCGGCAGCAACACAAACAGTGGACGGATGTCGCGTCCACGGTTTTCAACCGAAAAGACTTCTGCCTGCGGAAGGCGCGCTTTTACCAGTGCCGATACCTTTTCGAAGTGCTCTGCTACGGTAGTCACCAGCACATCACAATCCAGCCCCGATGCCAAAAGCGCCGACTCGAATTCTGGCCAGGTTTCGAGATAGAAGATGTGAATCACGATTGCAACGCGATCGCCTTGACCTGATGCACCAGAGGGGCGTGTATCTTTCGCAGCCCAAGTCAAGCCAGCAGGAATAGTTTTGTGTGCAGAGTGGAGACGTTGAACTTCTTCAAGCCAGGCGCAGCCAAAGTGGCGGTCGGGCTCGATGTGGGCGCCTTCGGCCCATTCATTCCAAGCATTTACAAAGACAAATTGCTGTTCTTTGGGGAGTGTCTCGCGGGCGTAGCTTGCGCAGGTACTCAACCACTCGCCAAACTCGGCCGGATTGGCATCCAAAAAAGAGAAACCGGACCCGGTGCGCCGGGCTTCGTTGTCCCACGACGGAAATGCCGTGCGATATAACGGGTATTGTTCTTTTGCTCGGGTCATGGATTCGCCCGCGGCATCGGAATACTTCCATACCTTGCCTTCAAATTGCGGGTTCCACAGGGGCGGTGTCGGTACGGAGTCGATACGATCGTGGATTTTGTGCGGCGGGAACTCGACCGCAGCGTCAAAACCCAAGGGGCGCGGATCGACGAGTCCGAAGGTTTGCGCACATACCAGCCACAGCCCAGGCAACCCTGCTTCTTTGGCCAACTCCCTCCACAGGGCTACTACTTTCTGGATATCGGGAATTAGCGAGGGTCGATACACCACCAACAAAGGCATTCCATTTACTCGTATGTAGCGCTCGTCATTGAAAACCGGCAGCAAATCGTCGATGTACTGCTTCCAGCTATCCATCGCATAGGTTTGGTGCAGGATGACTTCGGAATCAGCACCATCCCACCTACGCGTCCAGTTCTCGTTGGCCCAGCACACGCAAAAAGGCAGATCGAGCTTGCGGTTTGCCAGAAATTGGTTGAGCGGCATCTCCAGCACACGCTCACCAGCAAACCAGTAGTAGTGGAAGCAAAAGCCGCCCACCCCGTATTGCTTTGCTAACTCCACTTGCAACGCCATGGCCTGCGGGTTGCGCAGATCATAAAAACCAGTTTCGGCAGGCAAGTGGGGTTGGTAATGCGTTAGGTACTGCGGCAGCGCCTTGGTGGCATTGGTCCACTCGGTAAAGCCGGCACCCCAGTTCTGGTTATTCACTTCAATGGGATGAAACTGCGGCAAATAGTAAGCAATAACTTTCGGAACATCCGAGGAGGTATCCAACGCCTGAACCGGCAGTTGCCGAGGACGATGCCATTGCGGATGTGGTGCATGGTTAAAGCGCAACGCTGCGAGGTAGTGTTCGGCGCCACGTTCTTGAGGGTTGGCTTTGGCCTTACCCAGGGACAAAGGGCGGAGTTTTGGAACAAAGGTCCAAGCCAACTTTCGCATGCCGCGCCACCCAGATTCATGCCACGTCTTTGATAGCAAATCTTTCACACGTGCGCGGTATTCCTCGCTTTGCAACAGTTGAAAGCAGGCGCGGCCAAGTTTTCTCAAAGTCATGAAAATTGAATCAGGTGAAGCAGACGGAGGCGCGAAGTATGCCATGGCGCACAAAAAGCATTGCAAACGAAATCAGCCTCTAGCCCTCGCGCAGTCGTGGTTTGACGATGAATTTTGATAGCAATTTACTAACGAACTGCAATGCGAGAATCAAGGCATGGAAATGCTAATTGTCTCTCTAGCTTCGTTGCTGGCTGGTTTTATCGACTCAATCGTTGGTGGTGGTGGCTTGGTCTTGGTGCCGGCACTGTTCGCCACTTTCCCCAATGCCCATCCGGCTTCGCTGTTTGGCACCAACAAGGGGGCGTCGATCTGGGGTACCGCCATTGCCACGGTGCAATACAGCAAACGTGTGCAAATGCGCTGGCGTGCGCTGGCGCCAGCGGCCATCGTGTGCTTTGCCGCGTCACTGGGTGGGGCCTGGCTGGTGACGGTAGTGTCCCCGCAATACTTGCGCAAAGCCTTGCCTGCAGTGTTGGTGTTGGTATTGGCCTACACACTGGTCAAGAAGCAATTGGGCCGCGACCATGCACCGCGTTTTGTCGGCCAGCGTGAAGCGTTGGTGGCCTGTGCTATCGGTGCAGTTATTGGCTTTTATGACGGTTTTTTCGGACCTGGCACGGGCAGCTTTTTCGTGTTTTTAATGGTGCGCGTACTGGGTTACGATTTTCTGAACGCTTCGGCCAGCGCCAAACTGCTCAATACCGCGTCCAACCTCGCGGCCATTATCTTGTTTGCATTCAAGGGTTATGTGTGGTGGCACTTGGTGTTGGCCATGGCAATTGCCAATGTGCTGGGCAGCGTAGTCGGCACGCATCTGGCCTTAAAACACGGAACCGGCTTTGTACGTGGCGTCTTCATTGCCGTGGTGTCGGCTCTGATCCTAAAAACCAGCTACGACGCGTTCTTGCGTTGATCAATGAATAGGAGCCGACGCGGCCTGGGCCGGCTGCTCAACCACAGCACTGGCAGGTAGCGTCGGCACATTACTACCGGCAGTGGCTGTGCTGCCACGGGGCCAAGGCACACTAGAGGCCACGAGAGGCTTGCCCTTGGGCGCCGTGGCCATGCCTTTGCTGACTGCAGCCATGTCCTCTGGATTGGGATACTGGTTCATCAACCAGTAGTCAAAGGCGCGCCGGGCAATGGGCGCGGCCGATGCAGCGCCAAAGCCTGCGTTCTCCACAATCACGGCGATCGCGATCTTGGGGTCCTCGGCTGGCGCAAACGCGATGTACAAGGAGTGGTCGCGCTGGCGCTCTTCCATCCGCGCGGCGTTGTACTTTTCCTTTTGTCCCATCGACACCGCTTGTGCCGTGCCTGTCTTGCCGCCGCTTACATAGCCCGCTCCGGCAAACACCCCTGTCGAAGTGCCGCCTTGTGTCACGGCCACCATGGCATTGCGGACGATGTTTATATTCTCCAGCTTATAGCCCAGCGGTTGCGCAGGCTCGGTCGCCACCGGTGTACGCACGTGCGTAGTAGCGTCTTGTGTGGCGATCACCAAATGCGGTTTATTCTTGATGCCACCGTTGGCCAGCGTGGAGACAGCTTGGGCGATTTGTAGCATCGTGAAGCTGTTGTATCCCTGGCCAATACCCAGTGAGATGGTCTCACCGGCGTACCATTTTTTCTGCTCAGGTCGCTTGTAGTAATTGCGTTTCCATTCGGTGCTGGGCAACACACCTTTAACTTCACCTTGAATATCGATCCCGGTGATCTGGCCGAAACCCAGAGGCTTCATGAAATCATGCATGACGTCCACACCCAGTTCATTGGCCAATGAGTAGAAGTAAGCGTTACTGGAATAAATGATGGCAGAGCGCATATCCATGACGCCCGTGCGATCGCCTGTCGCGCTGCCAAAGCGGTGGCCACCAAACATGTAAAAGCCAGGGTCGTTGATAAGCGTACTGGGCGAGCGCTTTCCGGTCTCCAGTGCTGCTAACGCCATAAAGGGTTTGTAAGTGGAGCCCGGTGGGTAGGTGCCACGCAGCGCGCGGTTGAGCAACGGTTTATCTAGTGATTCATTGAGCATGGCCCAGTTTTCCTGGTCAATGCCCTCCACGAATAGGTTCGAATCAAAGGTGGGTTTGCTGACGAAGGCCAGCACTTGACCCGTCTTTGGGTCAATAGCGACCAGGGCCCCACGACGCTCACCAAACATGTCTTCGATCAGCTTTTGCAGTTTGATGTCGATAGACAGAACCACTACATTGCCGGGTGTGGAAGGGCTGCTGGCCAACTTGCGCACGGCGCGTCCGCCCGCCGATGTCTCCATGCGCTCGACACCAGTAGTGCCGTGCAACTGGGTCTCATAGCTTTGCTCCACACCGAGCTTGCCGATGTATTCCGTGCCACGGTAGTTGGCCTGGTCATCGTCGTCTTCGATCTTGGCTTTTTCAGCTTGGTTGATGCGTCCGATATAGCCAATGACATGGCTGGCTAATTCACCATACGGGTAGCTACGGAACAATCGGGCCTTGATTTCCACACCGGGAAAACGAAACCGCTGTGCCGCAAAACGCGCTACCTCGACGTCGGTTAGTCGAGTACGTATTGGCAACGACTCGAAACTCCTGGACTCCTCCATCAGTTTCTTGAATCGCTTGCGGTCGCGCACGGTTATGTCCATGACCTTGCTCAACTCATCAAGCGTTTGCTCTAGCCCATTGGTCTTTGAAGGCGTGATTTCCAGCGTATAAGCCGAATAATTATTGGCCAACACGACGCCATTGCGATCAACAATCAAGCCGCGATTGGGGACGATGGGAACGATGGAAGTACGGTTGCTTTCGGCCTGCGCGCGCAGGTCATCGTGCCGCACCACTTGCAAATAGACCAGCCGTATCCCCAACAGCACGAAACACACCAGCACCATAAGGCTGACCGCGAACACGCGGATGCGAAAGCGGGCCAGATCGGCCTCAACGTTGCGGATTTCGGTCATGAACGCAGCGCTAGATCGCCCCAAGCAAGGAGTGCGACATTTGGGAACACCGCAGTGCACCCAGCGATAAGCGCAGGGATCATGCTCACAGCGGCCGATTGGCGTCCGGGTTGGGGGCGCGCAATTGCGGGGCTAGCAATACGAGATTTGCCACTGGCCACAGCAATGCTTCAGCCAAAGGTGCCAACAACAAAGAGAACCCGGGAAACGTGCCGCCGCTGAGCATGCCCACGGCCAATTCCACGGCATGTGCAACCGCAAACAATGGCAAAACCTGGGCGGCTTGTGAAGGTACCGAAAACCAAAGCAGGCGACGGTGGATGGTGATCGCAAAAAAGCTCAACACGGTGTAGGCCAAAGCATGCTGCCCCAGCAAGCCACCCTGGTGCACATCCATCAGCAAACCAAACACGAAGGCACCACCAATGCTGATGCGCAACGGCTGGTGTACGGTCCAAAACACCAAAACCACGGCCAGCACATCCGGAGTCCAACCGGTTCGTCCCAGCAAACCCATGTTTTCGACCATGTTGATCAACAGGGCTGCAATCAGGCTGCCCCATATAAAAAACGGATTGGCAGGCAACAGCAGTTGCTGACCAGGACGCATGATCATGGCTGATGCTCCTTGACTTTGGCTGCCCCACGACGGGTCGGCGCGGCGGGCGCATCCGCGACGGGGCGCGGCGGGATTTGCGTGGTTACGGAATCCAGCACAACGACATGCTTTGCGCCAGACACCAGCGACAAGGGTACGCAGTAAATACGGGCAAACGCGGCGTCCACACGACGCTCTACTTTTTCTACCCTGGCTACCGGGAGTCCCGGTGGGTAAACACCGTCTACACCACTGGTCGTTAGCAAATCACCCGCTGCCACGTCTGCATTTGCCGCCATGAAACGCAACTCCATCGCGTCGACATGCAAAGACACATCACCAAAGGCGACTCCACGTGCGCCAGTGCGCGTGTTCAACACGGGAATGGCCTGGTCGCGATCAGTTATCAGCGTCACCTCACTGACCAAAGGGTAGACACGCGTGACTTGACCCAACACGCCCTTTTCGTCCAGAACCGGTGACCCCAATCCAATATGGTCGGTCATCCCCTTGTCGATGATGACCTTGCGGCTGTAGGGGTCGGCAGCGTCGTAGATAACCTGTGCGGCCATCGCAGGGGATTGCAGGCGTTCGCGCAGGCCCAACAGTTTGCGCAAACGGGTGTTTTCCAGCAACAACTGCTCCACTTGATTGGCGCGCTGCGACTGCAAATAGTTCTTTTTGATGATCTCTTGCTGTGCGGACTGTGCGGCGGTCAACGACGCAAAATACTGGCTGCTGTTTTGATACAGCAACACTGGACGCAGTGCAAGCCATTGGGCGGGGTACAGCACGGCGGCTAGCACCACGCGCAATGGTTGCATGACCTTGAAGCGGGCATCGGCAACCATGAGGAAAAAAGCCAATGCACTGAACACGGCCAATTTCGACAAGGCCGATGGGCCCTGGCGAAAGAAGGGAGGAGGATCTCTGTCCAGCGTACCCAGCGGCATCGCTGTGCCCGCCGCTTATTCGCTGGTGAAGATGGAACCCAGACGCTCCATCTGCTCCAGCGCGATGCCGCAACCGCGCACCACACAGGTCAGAGGGTCTTCGGCCACCAGCACTGGCAAGCCCGTTTCTTCGGCCAGCAGGCGGTCCAGGTCGCGCAACAGTGCGCCACCACCGGTCAGCATCATGCCGCGGTCGGCAATGTCGGCGCCCAACTCTGGAGGCGTTTGCTCCAGCGCGTTTTTGACGGCAGACACGATGTTGTTCAGCGGGTCGGTCAGGGCTTCGAGGATTTCGTTGCTGGAGATGGTGAAGCTGCGTGGCACGCCTTCGGACAGGTTGCGTCCGCGTACTTCCATTTCTTTCACTTCCGAGCCGGGGAAGGCAGAGCCGATTTTTTTCTTGATGGATTCGGCGGTGGGCTCACCGATCAGCATGCCGTAGTTGCGGCGGATGTAGTTGATGATGGCTTCGTCGAACTTGTCGCCACCCACGCGGACAGAGCCTTTGTAGACCATGCCGCCCAGCGAGATAACGCCGACTTCGGTAGTGCCGCCGCCGATATCGACGACCATGGAGCCGCTGGCCTCCGACACTGGCAAGCCGGCGCCGATGGCTGCCGCCATGGGCTCTTCGATCAAATACACGTCGCTGGCACCCGCGCCCAGTGCCGATTCGCGGATCGCGCGGCGCTCAACTTGGGTGGAGCCGCAAGGCACGCAAATGATGATGCGCGGGCTCGGGCGGAAAATGCCGCGTGGATGCACCATCTTGATGAATTGCTTGAGCATCTGCTCGGTGACCGTGAAGTCGGCAATCACGCCGTCTTTCATCGGGCGAATGGCTTCGATGTTGCCAGGAACCTTGCCCAGCATAGCCTTGGCTTCTTTGCCTACGGCCTGAATCGTTTTCTTACCTTGGGGACCGCCTTCGTGGCGAATGGCGACAACTGAGGGCTCGTCCAGAACAATCCCTTGGCCGCGTACAAAAATCAGGGTATTGGCCGTGCCCAAGTCAATGGCCAGGTCGGTAGAGAAGTACCGACGGAAAGATCCAAACATCAAATATCCTCTCGGGCACAGAAAGCACTTCGGCCACCTGCCACCACGGTTTTATCGTTAAAAAATCGTAAGTTTGGCGTCAATTCAGGTGACTTTGCAGCACCCACGCCAAAGGCAGGATAATAACCGATTGCCTTTGTACACCCCTCTCTAAACTGAACCATTGGCCCCGAATTACCTTTGGTTTCATCTCAATACGCACCATGTCACTGACATCTACCGATATCGCTCGCATCGCCAACTTGGCACGCTTGGAGCTTGCCCCTGCGGAAAGTGAGCGCATGCTCACGCAAATGAACGGCTTTTTTGACATCGTGGAACAAATGCGCGCGGTGGACACCACCGGCATTGAGCCACTGGCACACCCCGTGGTGATCTTGTCGGACTTTGCGCTGCGCCTGCGTGAAGATGTTGCCAGTGAGCCCAACCAGCGCGAAGCCAACCAGCGCAGTGCACCGGCGGTCGAAAACGGGCTGTTCTTGGTGCCCAAAGTGATTGAGTAATTTTGTAAAGCAAACGATGACGACTTCCACCCCATCCTCTTCCGCTCTGCACGACCAGAGCGTGTATGCCCTGACCCAGGCCCTGCGCGACAAAAAAGTATCCGCAGTTGAACTGGCCCAGCACTTTCTGAGCCGCGCGCATACACATGCCAACTTGGGCGCATTTGTCGCGGTTGAAGCCGAGACTACCCTAGCGCAAGCCCGCGCTGCCGATGCCCGCATCGCCAATGGCACAGCCGGCGCGCTCGAAGGCGTGCCGATCGCGCACAAAGATATTTTTGTCACCAAAGATTTCGTCACCACCGCCGGTTCGCGTATTCTGAAAAACTACCGCTCACCGTTTGATGCAACCGTGGTGGCCAAGCTGGCGGCGCAAGGTGTGGTCACCTTGGGCAAGCTGAACTGCGACGAGTTTGCGATGGGCTCTGGCAATGAGAACTCGGCCATCTGCGCCGTGGGGCACACCGCGGTAGAGCCCGTGCGCAACCCCTGGGATACGACCCGCATTCCGGGTGGTTCGTCGGGCGGCAGCGCGGCTGCGGTGGCCGCACGCCTGGCGCCAGCTGCAACCGGCACCGACACGGGTGGCTCCATTCGCCAACCGGCGTCCTTTTGCGGTATCACCGGCATCAAATCCACCTACGGTCGGGCTTCGCGCTACGGCATGGTGGCCTTTGCCTCTAGCTTGGACCAGGCTGGGCCCATGGCCCGCTCGGCGCAGGATTGCGCGCTGTTGCTGTCGGCCATGTGTGGCCCGGATCTGGACCGCGATTCAACATCGCTAGACGTACCGGCCGAAGACTATTCGCTCAAACTGAACGACTCCATCGAAGGCTTGCGCATCGGTATTCCCAAAGAATTTTTTGGCGAAGGTTTGGCTTCTGAAGTGCGTACCGCAATTGACGCTGCGCTGAAAGAATACGAAAAACTAGGTGCCAAGCTTGTGCCCATCACGCTACCGCGCACCGAGCTGTCGATCCCGGTGTACTACATCATCGCGCCCGCTGAGGCCAGCTCCAACCTGAGCCGCTTTGATGGCGTGAAGTTTGGCCACCGCGCCGAGAAATTCACCGACCTGGCCGACATGTATAAAAAGACCCGCGCCGAAGGATTTGGCGACGAGGTCAAACGCCGCATCATGATTGGCGCCTATGTGCTGTCCCACGGCTACTACGACGCCTACTACCTGCAGGCACAAAAAATCCGCCGCATGATCGCCGACGATTTTCAAAATGCGTTCAAAGATTGCGATGTCATCGCAGGCCCAGTTGCACCCACGGTCGCCTGGAAGATTGGTGAAAAATCAGACGACCCTGTGGCCAACTACCTGGCCGACATCTTCACGTTGCCCGGCTCGCTGGCGGGCCTGCCCGGCATGAGCATTCCCGTGGGCTTTGGCGCGGGCAACATGCCAATAGGTATGCAATTGCTGGGCAACTATTTCCAGGAATCGCGCCTGCTCAATGCGGCGCACCGCTTCCAGCAAGCGACCGACTTCCACACCGCCCGCCCAGCAGGATTCTGAACATGACTGAGACCGTGAACACATTTGAAGCCCAACAACAGGGCCGCCCAACCGGCCCGCTGGTGTCCGGCTATGAAGTCATCATTGGCTTCGAGACACACGCCCAGCTATCCACCGCGAGCAAGATTTTTAGCCGTGCCTCCACTGCCTTTGGTGCCGAGCCCAATACCCAAGCCTGCGCAGTGGATTTGGCTTTACCCGGCACGCTGCCCGTGATGAACAAAGGTGCCGTGCAACGTGCCATCGAGTTCGGCCTTGCCATTGGTTCGCACATCGCGCCCAAGAGCATTTTTGCCCGCAAAAACTATTTCTACCCCGACCTGCCCAAGGGTTACCAGATCAGCCAGTTTGAGATCCCGGTGGTGCAAGGCGGTGCGGTGGAATTTTTCATGCCCGAAGTCAAAGGCGTGGCCGAGAAAAAGACGGTACGACTGGTGCGCGCCCACCTGGAAGAAGACGCGGGCAAATCGCTGCACGAAGAATTCATCGGCCAGACCGGCATTGACCTGAACCGCGCAGGTACGCCGCTGCTGGAGATCGTCACCGAGCCCGACATGCGCTCCAGCACCGAGGCCGTGGCCTACGCCAAAGAGCTGCACAAGATCGTGACCTGGATCGGCATTTGCGACGGCAATATGCAAGAGGGTTCGTTCCGCTGCGACGCCAACGTGTCGGTGCGCAAGCCCGGCCAACCCTTGGGCACACGGCGCGAGATCAAGAACCTGAACAGCTTCAAGTTCATGCAGCAGGCGATTGACTACGAAATCCGCTGGCAGATTGAACAGATTGAAGACGGCCACGCAATCGAACAAGCCACGGTGCTGTTCAACCCGGACACCGGTGAGACGCGCGCGATGCGCACCAAAGAAGACGCTGCGGACTACCGCTATTTCCCTGACCCGGATTTGCCTCCGCTATATATTTCAGAGCAATGGATTGAGGAAGTACGAGGGCTGATGGCCGAATTGCCTCGTGTGATGGCTGATCGTTTTCAAATCCAATACGGTTTAAGCGAATACGATGCAACTCAGCTCACGCAAAGTTTGGCAATGGCTAAATACTTTGAAAACGCTGTCAAAATGGCGGGTAAGAAATGTGATGAGCAACAACTTGCCAAGCTTGTTGCCAATTGGATGCTTGGGGAACTAAGTGCCCAACTGAATGCACGAGAGTTAGACATTACTCACTCTCCACTCGGGCCAGAAAAACTGGCTGCGCACGTCCAATTCGTATTTTTGCAGAAAGTGGCGAATCCGAAGGCTCTTTTCAAGGCCATACTTGATGACGACAGCGGCCCATTCATTGAATTTGACAAAGTTGTTGCACATTTTGCGCAGTTAATCCGTGACAAAGACTTAGCGCCTATGAACGACACCGGTGCGCTCGAAGCCATCGTTGATGAAGTCATCGCCGACAACGCCAAAAACGCCGCCGAATTCAAAGCTGGCAATGAAAAAGCGCTCAACGCCTTGGTCGGTCAGATCATGAAAGCCAGCAAGGGCAAGGCCAACCCACAGCAGGTCAACGACCTGCTGCGCAACAAGCTGGCGTAATTCGGGCCAAGCAGGCGCGGGGGCTAGAGCCCCTAGCGCCCCTGCCCTGGCGTGTTCAGTGCCCAGAGTTGGCGCAGACGCACCAACTCGTCGTCAAAGCGCGCATTGACGCGCTTGACCTCTCCATCTTGCTCGCCGATGAAGCGTCGCTGCACCGCTTGGCTCTGGATGTTTTCGTCTAGCTGGCGGCGCAAATAGGCCGGCGCGGTGTTGGGGTCCTTTTTATAGAACTCCATCTCGTTATCGACGGCAACGCGTTGCTTGATTAACTCTTCCAAACGTGTTTTGGCAGCTTGTGTCACCACACCAATTTGGGCAACCGCCTGCTGGCGTTCTTGGTCATGTACGGCCTTGTTGGGGTAGCGGGTAAGCAAGGCGCGGTCGCGGCGTTTTTCGTCAGCCGTACGGTTGCGCTCTTCCAAATCACGTTTTTCCTTTTGCTCCAGCTCGACCCGCTCTTGAGCGGTCAGCGTCGGGCCCACTTTGGTTTTAACCGTGCCGCTGGGGTTCAACACTTTTTGCTCGCGGTCTGTACATTCAGGGATTGGTCGGTCCGCGGTCAGCTTGCGCCCTTTGGCATCTACACAGGTGTAGACCCCTGAAATGACAGGCGATGTTTCTGCCCAAGCCATGCTGACGTCTGCCGCTGCGCCCAAGCACAAGCCTGCCGTTGCAATCCCTATACGAACCCTGTCGCGCATTCTCATGTTTACCCTTCGTCTACACCGTAACGCTCGCGGTACGCCTGCACCTGTTGGTGCGCCTGGACCAAACCTGCGCCGCTGTGGCTCTCCAGATAGTGCATCAAATCGGCCAGTTTCGCAATCGCGCAAACCTGCAATCCCAACTGTTGCCGCACAAATTGCACAGCGCTGTAAGGAACGTCCTGGCCATTTTCCGTGGCTTTTTCCTGGCGGTCCAACGCAATCATCACCGCATGGGGCGTGGCGCCAGCAGCCTGGATGATGGCAATTGATTCCCGCGTTGCCGTACCGGCAGACATCACATCGTCCACGATCAACACCCGGCCCTTAAGAGGCGCACCCACCAATGTTCCGCCCTCCCCGTGGTCCTTGGCCTCTTTGCGGTTGTAGGCAAAGGGCACGTTTCGACCGAGGCGAGCCAGCTCTACCGATAGCGCTGCGCCCAATGGAATGCCTTTGTAGGCGGGCCCAAAAACCATATCAAATTCGATCCCGCTGGCCAGCAGGCGCTGGGCATAGAATCCAGCCAAACGCCCCAGTTTGGCTCCATCGTCAAACAGGCCTGCGTTGAAGAAGTAAGGGCTCATGCGTCCGGCCTTGGTCTTGAACTCGCCAAAGCGCAATACCCCGCACTCCACTGCAAACTGCACAAACTCTTGGGCCAATGGGTCGTGATTTGCCATGAAAAATTCCTTGTTTAAGTTAACCAGCCTCAATCTCAACGGCATTCGCTCAGCTACCAGCAAGGGGCTGGAGGCGTGGCTGCACCAGGCCGCGCCCGATTGTATTTGCGTGCAAGAGGTTAAAGCCCAGGCAGCCGACGTAGCGGGTAAGTTTGAAGACTTGGCGGGGCTCAAAGGCTACTTTCACTTTGCTGAAAAGAAGGGCTATTCCGGTGTGGGCGTTTACACGCGCATGGAGCCCAGCGATGTCATCGTCGGATTTGACGGCGGCGAGTTTGACGGAGAGGGTCGCTATGTAGAGCTGCGCTTTGACACGCCAAGCCGAAAGCACTCCATCATCAGCTCTTACTTTCCCAGTGGCTCGTCGGGCGAAGACCGTCAACAGGCCAAGTTCAGATTCTTGGGCGCGATGTATCCGCATCTGCAATCCCTCA
>JBDTAG010000409.1:0-3024 GCA_039924745.1 Rhodoferax sp. | reverse complement strand
CCCGGCTATCAACATCGGAAAATTGTTGTGCGTGACTGCAGACAATGCCAACACGTTGTCCAAGCTCATGACAATATCCGCTAAAACAATCGTCTTGGCCGCAGTGAAGATATCTTCTGACCCCAATGATGTGCTGTGACCTTCGTCGTCCTTCTTACCGAAGTTATCGACAATCAATTCGATGGAAATTTTCAACAGCAAGCAGCCGCCAATCAATCTCAGCAAGGGAATACTCATCACCATGGTCGCCACGCCCGTCAACAAAAGACGGGCAACGAAAGCACCGGCAATACCAAGCCACATCGCTTTGATCCGGTGCGCAGGGCCCAAGGATCGGCACGCCAATGCAATAACAATCGCGTTGTCGCCGCTCAGCAATATGTCAACGAAAAGTACTGCCAGCGCAACGTTGAACGAAAGAAATGACGGATCTGCTTCCATGGTCCTTATGTCATTTCAATGCTGACTACCATCAGCTTGTCCAAGCCGAGTAAAGTGATCTGACAGGTCCAACGCGCGTCTCATTTGCGGGGTGAAGCCGCTGGCCCAACCTTGAGTTCGTGCAAAAACTCCGTCTCAGGCGACAGAAAGAGAATCGGCCCTGATTCGGCCAATGCTTGGCGATAGGTTTGCAGTGACCGGTAGAGCCGATAGAACTTGGGATCACGCCCATACGCTTCGGACATGATTTGATTGGCTACAGCATCGCCCTCTCCTCGGGTGATTTTGGCACTTCTTTGAGCCTCGGCAAGAATTGCTGTTTTCTCCCTATCAGCCTTGGATTGAATTCCTTGGCCCCATTCAGCGCCTTGTGCACGTAGCTCTTTTGCTTCTCGTTGGCGCTCTGATTTCATTCGCTCGTAGATGGCTTGACTGGTCTCCAATGGCAGATCTGCTTTGCGAAAACGCACTTCCGACACCTCTACGCCCAAAGCTTTTGCCTTTGTGAAAACTTCCGCTTGAATGCGTTCAACGATTTTGGTGCGTTCGGGTGACAGCAGGGCGCGCAACATGACTTGCCCTAACTCCTTGCGCAAGGAAGAACTTACAAGTTGCGCCAACTGTGCGTTGGCCTGGTCTACTGTACGAAGAGACTGGTAAAAACGCAGCGGATCGGAAATACGATATCTCGCATACGTTTGAACTTCAATTCGTTTCTGGTCCCCTAAGATGACCTGCTCCACCGGCGGTTCAAGCAACAGTTGGCGTTTATCGTAGAGAAACACGGTATCCATGGTCGGAACTTTGAAATTCAACCCTGGGGAACTCACTACGCCGATCGGGGCACCCAAACGAATGATCAGCGCCTGCTCTGTTTCAGTTACGACATAAGCCGATATCGAAAGAATCCACGCAACAACCAGAAATGCCACCAATGCCAAAGACTTCGCGCGGGTCATTTTGCGGCCTCTTTCGAGGCTGGTTTGTCCTTATCGCCAATCGACATATAGGGCATGACAGCAGAGGCCCCTTTACCGGTTGTGTCGACAATAACTCGCGATGCTTTGCGCAGCAATTCGTCCGTGCTCTCCATGTACAGGCGCCACGCAGTGACATCTTTGGACTTCACATAACTGTTGTAGACAGAGAGAAAACCTTTTGCATCACCCTCTGCAAGCTTCACCGCTTGTTCTTTGTAGGCCTCCGCCTCCTGGGTAATCTTTGACGCTTCTCCGCGGGCCCTGGGGAGCATGTCATTGGCGTAGGAATCGGCCTCGTTACGGGTTCGCTCCTGGTCGGCCCGAGCCCTTTGCACGTCGTTGAATGCGTCAATCACGGCAGCTGGCGGGTCGACTCTTTGTAGTTGCACTTGGGAAACGAGGATGCCGGCATTCTCTTGGTCCAACAACGTCTGCATAAGAACTCTGGTTTCATCCGCAATTTGCTGTCGCTTGTCAGACATCGCTGCTTGAATGGGTGTGCGTCCGATGACTTCACGTAGCGCACTTTCAGCAACGATTCGAACGGATGTTTCTGGATTTTTAACCTTGAACAGAAAATCTTTTGCGTTCTTGATTTTCCAAAAAACAGCGCACTCGGCTTCCACGATGTTTTCGTCACCCGTCAGCATCTGACGTTCATGCGAATCATCACCTGAACCCGATTTGGTAACGCCCAACTGAAGCTGATTCATTTGCGTAACCTTGGGCAGCATTACTGTTTCAATGGGATATGGCCAGTGGTAGTGAAGACCTGACTCCACAGCCTCTTGAAATCGCCCAAACCGAAGGACGATCCCTTGTTCATCAGGCTGAACTTTAAAGATGCCGGAGTTGACCCACATCAACGCAATGATGGCGATGACCAAAAGACCTCCACGGTCTTTCAAACCCAGTAAGGCTGCGTAATACCTTACCCATTCGCGCAGTTGGTTGAGCTTTGAGGGAGGAGATGCGGTCTGGTTGGCAGCAACGGATGTCTGACTATTTGATTCCATCAACTAAATTTCCGATTGAATAGGGCGCGTCGAAAAATTTAGCGTGACGAGTGCTGAAGCCGCGCAGATATTTTACGAATAGAAACCCTTGTTCTATCGCGTACGGCTCAGATCAGTAGCCAACTGTGTGTAAAGTAAAGTGAAGACCGCCCAAGCGCCGTCTAATGAACAGCCGCCGCTTCTCATGCAGGCGTGTCAGAATTTCTGTGTGTGATGCAGACCCCACATCCGGATATTGTTCGCGGTGTTGCAGGCCAAGAACCAGACGGTCAGGTCGATCACCGTGAACGCAATGATGTGGCACTCCAAGCCCCGAATGGCCTGGCTGCGTCAACTAAATCGTTTTTTCTTAGGTGGGGCTTGCCGGGTCATGGCTTAACGCAGTGGGTATGCGTACATGATGCCGCCCTTGTTCCACTGGTTGTTCAAACCACGGGGCAATTGCAATGAAGATTTTGGGCCAATGTTGCGCTCAAAAATCTCTCCGTAATTGCCTGTCGCCTTGATCGCGCGCGTCATCCAATCCTTGTCCAGGCCCAGTAGCTTGCCAGTGTCCTCTGTCGTACCCAGAATACTCCCCACAACCG
>JBDTAG010000408.1:0-3616 GCA_039924745.1 Rhodoferax sp. | reverse complement strand
GCACCACGATCCCGGTGGGGATGTGCGTCAAACGCACGGCCGAGTCAGTCTTGTTGATGTGCTGTCCACCGGCGCCCGACGCGCGGAATGTGTCGGTGCGCACGTCACTGGGGTTGATGTCGATCTCAATCGAATCGTCAATCTCAGGGTAGACAAACACAGACGCAAACGAGGTATGGCGGCCGCCCGACGAGTCGAACGGCGATTTACGGACCAGGCGGTGCACGCCGGTTTCGGTGCGCAGCAGGCCAAAGGCGTATTCGCCTTCGATCTTGATCGTGGCACCCTTGATGCCCGCCGTGTCGCCTGCGGTCTCGTCTTCAATGGTGGTCTTGAAACCCTTGCGCTCGGCGTATTTGAGGTACTGCCGCAGCAACATGCTGGCCCAGTCACACGCCTCGGTGCCACCTGCGCCGGCCTGAATGTCCAGGAAACAGTTCAGTGGATCGGCCTGGTTGCTGAACATGCGACGGAACTCCAGCCCCTCGATGATGGCGGCCAGCTTGGCAGTTTCGCCTTCAATCGTCATCAGGCCGGCTTCGTCGCCGTCTTCCTTGGACATGTCGAACAGTTCGAGGTTGTCGGACAGCTCACGCTCCAGGTCGTCGATGGTGACCACTACGCCGTCCAGCGCTTTCTTCTCTTTGCCCAGCTCTTGGGCACGCTTGGGGTCGTTCCAGACGGTGGGGTCTTCTAGCGATGCAACGACGGTACGCAGGCGCTCGGATTTGGCATCGTAGTCAAAGATACCCCCGTAACTCTTGGGTCCTTGCGGTCAGACCATTGAGTTGGGTGCCGATGAGGTTGATGCGTTCGATGTCCATGGTGCGGGTCCTAAGCTGGTAATTCTGGGATAACCGGCTATTTTAGTTGGGACATTGCGTTTTGGCCCCAATTAACCTGGCCTTATCGAGCCGGAACGCGCAGATCGTCCAGATAGTCCCGCCCGATATCGATGCTGGAAGACACCCCAACGTTGGCATATTTCTTGGAGAGCCAGTGTTTTGCGCTGGTTTTACCCAGATCGCGCAACGTGTGGATCAGCTTGGCGTCGGTGGCCGATTTGGTGGATGCCGCGAAGCCCTCTAACACTTCGCCACCGTCGATGCGGTGCATCAGCAGGTCCTTGTAGTGCGCAGGGTCCAGCTTGCCCTCCGTCAACAATCGTTTCACAAAGTCTATGGCGCGCATCTCGGCAATCAGCGCTGCATTGAAGGTGATCTCGTTGAGCCGGTCCATGATGTCACCCGCCGTAGTGGGGAGCTTGTCGCGCTTGATCGGGTTGATCTGAATCAGCACCACATCACGGCTATCGCACTCGTAAATCAGCGGGTGGATGGCAGGGTTGCCCGAATAGCCGCCATCCCAATAGTGTTGGCCTTCAATCTCTACTGCTTGGAATACGGTGGGCAGGCAAGCCGAAGCCATCACGGCTTTGGCGCTCAGGCGTTTGCCTGAAAATACTTCGGCTTTGCCAGTGGTCACCGTGGTCGCAACCACGAAGACTTTGAGCGCTTTGAACGCCGCCAGCCGTTTGAAATCAATCTTTTCTTCCAGAAATCCCTGCAAAGGATTGATATCCATCGGGTTGCTCTGGTACGGCGACACATTGGTGGACCAGAAGCTGGTCATGGCGTCGGTGAATAGTTGACCGGGCGACGGCCCCGCCGCTTGGCCGCCAAATCCGCCGAACAGGATGTCAAAGGGCGCACGCTGCGCTTGCGAGATAGAGGCGCCAAGGGCACCCATGTCCACAATGCCTTCCCAAAATGCGGACAACGATGCCCGGGCCGACTCGCGCATCTTGGCTGCAGACTGGCCTTCTGCTGTTGCAAAGCCGTGTGCCATGGCGACCGCATTCATGGCCCCTGCGCTGGTGCCGCTGATGCCTTCAAAGCCCACGCGGCCGTCTTCCAGCAGAGTGTCGAGTACCCCCCAGGTAAAAGCTCCGTGCGAGCCGCCACCTTGCAATGCAAGGTTGATACGCGGGGTGGTGTTGTCGGTTGGGGGTGTGGTTTGATTCAGGTCAATGGGTTTTTGCATGGCCTGAGGTTAGCAAAGTCTGCGCGGGCGCGCTCGAAGCCGTGTTTATGCAATAAACCGCTCAATCAACCCGGCCAGAACGTCCGGCTGGTCGTGGTGCATCATGTGCCCGGCGTCTTGTATGAGCGCGATCTCTACATTCGGCACTGACTTGATGCGCTCGTGGTATTGCGCCAGCGTGAACTTGCCTTTCCACCACAGCTCCAGGCTGTTGTCGGACGCTTCCACCGCCAGCACGGGCATGTTCAGGCGACGGTACAGGGCCAGAACCTCTTCAGACTGGTAGAGGTGGGCGCTGATGACCTTGTGCGCAGGCGTGCCAAGAATGGCCCACTTGCCTTCGGCGTTTTGGGCCGACCAATGCTGGGCCAGCCAATCGGCTTTGTCCTGGCTCAGGCGCGGGTTGGTCTTCATCAAACGGCGGGCTACACCGCTAACAGCGTCGTAGGCGCGCAAATCCATCTCGCCACGGTGCAACTTCTTCAGCTCGTCCATCCACTTGCCGTAGCGCTCGGGCGCCATATCGGGGGTGGTGGAGGGCAGGCCAAAGCCCTCCAGATTGACCAGGCGGCGGATGCGCTCGGGGCGCACGCAGCCGTACAGCATCACCACATTCCCGCCCAGGCTGTGGCCAACCAGGTTGACCGGTTTGTCGGGCGAATAGTGGTCGAGCAAAAAATCCAGGTCCGCCATGTAGTCGGGGAACCAGTAGTTGTCTGCGCCTCCAGAAGGCGTCTTGCCGTAGCCACGCCAATCGGGCGCGATGATGTAATGGTCGTCGGCAAAGGCGTCCACGACGAACTGGTAACTGGCCGCCACGTCCATCCAGCCATGGACCATGACCAGCGGGGTTTTGTCGGGAGATGGTTCGCCCCAAATCTGCACGTGGTATTGCAGGTTGCGTATAGGGACAAACTCGCTGCGGAAATTTCTTTTGACTTGGTACATTTGGCCAATCATACGGAGCGATCGCATGCCAGTCAGTCAAAACAGCGACAAAGTCAGGTCACAACTCCCGAGGGCACGCCCGGTCCTCGGGGGCGGCGTGCCAGACGCCTACGCGCGATTGCACAGCAGCTTCACCTGGGCCGTGCCGGAGACTTTCAACATCGCCGAGGTCTGTTGCGCGCGGTGGGCGGCGCAGCCAGATGCTAGCAAAAACATAGCTATACATTCATATTCCACGAGGGCTATAGGCAGTTTTTACTCATATGCCCAGTTGCAGGAGCAGGCCAACCGGCTCTCCAACGCGCTGGTGGCGCAGGGCGTGGCGCGCGGTGACCGGGTTGCCATCGTCATGCCGCAGTGCTTCGAGACGGCGGTGGCCTACATCGCCGTGCTGCAAATGGGTGCAGTGGCCATGCCGCTGTCGCTGTTGTTTGGCCCGGACGCTCTGGAATACCGCTTGCAAGACAGCGAAGCGGTGGTCGCCATCGCCGACCAGTCGTCGCTGGCAGACCTGCAACTGGCGCGCAAGCATTGCCCACTGTTGCGCACGGTGGTGGGTGTGGGCGATCTGGATGCTGTGCAGGCGCTGGCCGATTGTGAATATGCCGACATGCTGGCCCAATTC
>JBDTAG010000407.1:0-7925 GCA_039924745.1 Rhodoferax sp. | reverse complement strand
TTGGAGCGCGCAGCCCGCTCGGGCGAGGTCTGGAAGGCCTTTCAGCGTTACTACAACCCGGCCATCCTGAAGGGCAGCATCCGCCCGCTCTGATGCCGTCAAACGCATGGGCATGGGAACGGGCACCTTGGTCGACGTGGCTGGCAGTCGCTGAAACGGTCCAGAAAACGGCCTTGTGTTTAGCAGGCGTAAACCCCAGGTAAATACGACCAGCTTTACACGTTTTACGCTCAGTTTGCCCGTGCTTTGGGCGATGTTAAATGGACATCCACCCCCCTACGGAGCATGACCATGAGCATCACCAGCATCAGCACCTACACGACCAGCCCTTCAACCCTGATCCAGGGCGGCGCGACGAACCAGGCGACCAGCGTCAGCGACCCCGCTGGCGAAAGCGCTGGCAGCAGCCGTCCGCACGGACACCATGGTCACCGAGGCGGCGGCAAGATGGAAAATGCACTCATGCAGGCCTTGCAAAGCATGGGCTTGGACACCAGCAAGGCCAACGCCGCAACGTCTTCAGGTGCCAGCAGCAGTACGGGCACGGGCACCGGTGCGGACGGAAACAACGACGGCAGTTCGGGCAGCAGCGACTCCACCAGCAAGGTCAAACACGACATGAGTGCTTTCATGCACAGCATGTTTGAAGCCATGCGCAGCGAAGACGCCAATAGCAGCAGTGGCGACGCCAATGGTGCCAGCACTGCAAATGGCGGCGGCAAGCCAGACTTCGCCGGCGACCTGGGCAAACTGATCTCGCAGGTGAGTAGTGGCACGGCACCCGCTGCGTTGCAATCTGCCTTTGACCAACTCAAGTCCGACCTGCAACCGGCCGCGACCGGCAGCACTGCGACCACACCCGCTGCGACAGGGGCCAGCACCGACACATCGCAGGGGACGCTGCTTAATCTCCTGGAGCAAGTGCAGAAAAATGTGGGCTATGGCATCGGCACATCCAGCACTGCAAGCGTTGGAAATATCGTCAGCCAAAGCGCCTGACCGATCGTAAAGGTGCCAAAATGCACGCATGGAGCGCGGTGCTCTGTGCGCAAAATCCGAGGATTGCATTTGGACTTCAAGCCCCTCATCACCCTGCTGGCGATTGTCAATCCGCTGGCCATCGTGCCGTTCTTCATCCATTACACGGACGGCTTCTCGCGTGAACACCGCCGACGCACGATTGTGATTTCGTCTTTCAGTTGCTTTGTGGTGATAGCCGCCAGCGCGCTGATTGGCTTGGACATTTTGAATTTCTTTGGTATCTCGCTCGCCAGTTTCCAGGTAGGCGGTGGCATGTTGTTGTTGACGTCGGCGTTGAATATGCTGAACGCCCAACCCGCCGAAATCAAGCCCAGCACCAATGAAATGGAAGACGGCGCCGCGAAAGCTGCGCGCGGCGCCAGCATTGCCGTGGTGCCGTTGACCATTCCCCTATTAACCGGCCCCGCATCGATGTCTACGGTCGTGATTTATGCCGAGAAAGCCAAGACCTTTTTGCAACTGGGTACGCTGGTCGGCTACGGCGTAGTCATCGCGCTGGCGACCGCCGCCTGTTTTTCGCTGGCGCAGCCGATTGCCCGGGTGCTGGGCAAAACCGGCATCGACGTGATGACACGGCTAATGGGTTTGATCTTGGCAGCGTTGGCGGTAGAAGTGATGTCAGATGGGTTGATGAAGCTGTTTCCCGTGCTGGGCGGACATTGAGGCGTCAATTGCCTGCGGCTTCTACCTGCTGCACCCACTGCTCCATCTCTGCAATCGCCGCATCCGTCGCGTCGGTCAGCGCACGCACGCCACCGACCGCATCGGCTGTGGCAGCCGGGCGTTGCACGATGAAGCTGCGCTGAGCCAACAAACGCTCAGCCCCATGCCCGCCTTGGCCCAAGGTGGCGCGCAAGCGGACCAGGCCGTTGCTGCGTTCGGGGGTCTCAAATAGCTGACTGAACTCGTCCAGCTCCAGGTGCAGGATCATCGCGGGCTTGCCGACGACCACGCCTTGTGCGGCGCTGAGCACGGATCGGCGTTGGCCCAGTTGCTCGCGCAGGCGCTGGCGTATCAGTTGGGCTGGGGTCATGCTCCAGCGGGTTTGTGCGTAGGGGCGTGGCTGCTGGGCGTCGCTGTAGGCCAGGCGGTACAACACCGCGGAGCTGTCCAACGCCGGGTTGGATTCAACATCGGCCAATATGAGCGTTGGCAGGGGCGCCAAGCGGGTGGTGGGCACGCTGGCAACCGGGCCTGGCCCAAAGTCGTACACGGTGGCGCGGGCTGGAGGCTTGAGCGACGCGCACCCTCCCAAAGCCAGCAGCATTGCGCAAATTAGCGCTCCAGCCCTCGTGGAATATGCGCAAGTAGCTATTATTTTCATAGCGATCCCCCAGTTATTTGCATAGTATGTTCCAACGCCATCAGCGTGTAGCCGGGGCTGTAAAGCCGGGCTCGCCCGGGCCCGGCTCGGCCACGCCATTGCCCATCAGCAGCGACTGTGGGTTGTCGCTGACCACCTCCACCGCATGACCGATGCTGCGCACCGTGCGCGCCGCGTCATCCACCGTGCGGTTCAGGCGTGGCACCAGCGTGGCGTTCAAAGTTTGGCCGGTGGCCAGCAGAGCATCGGTGCCCTGCGCGATGTTGTCGAGCGTGCCGCCGGGTGCGCTCATGCGGTTAGACATGACCTTGAACGCATCGGCAGACGTGCGCACTGAATCTGCGCTATTGCCCAATCGTTCCGAGGTGCTGCGCAGGCTCTTCAAGGTGTCCGAAGCCTGTAGCGCAAGTCCAGGGAAATTGGCCTGGTCGGCGTGCGCCGTCAGTTTGCTGATATTGGCTGCGGCCTGGCCCAGGTTGTCCACGGCATCCATCAGTTTCTTCTGGTTGGCGGGTGCCATCAGCTCGTTGGCGCGCTGGGTGGCTTCGTCCAGCTTGGTCAGCAGGCCCGCGCCCTGGTCGGTCAGGCGCGACATCAGTCCGGGACGCATGGGAATGCGGGCCAGCTTGTCGTCGGTGCTGACCAAGGGCTCTTTGGATTCACCCGCATCGTCCAACTGGATAAAGGCCAGGCCAGTAACGCCCTGAAAGCCCAAGCTGGCGAAGGTGGACTTGGAGATAGGCGCTGTGTTGTCTACCGCAATGCGGATGCGGATATTGCCCACGGTTTCCGGGTCCAGCGCGATGGATTGCACCCGACCTACGGTGACGCCTTTGAAGCGTACGCCGGCCTGGCGTTGCAAGCCGGTCACGCCTTCGCGGCTGGAGATTTCGAAGAATCGGTTTTCGCCAATATCGCGGGTCAACCATGCGGCTAGCGCCACCAGCAGGGCGGCCACCACCAGCACGAAAGCACCGGCACCGATGGCGTGGGATTTGTTTTCCATACGTCTTTCTTTCTACACGTCTTGCGGGTGAAGGCGCAACAGTTCCATGGCGCGCAGCCCGCGACCGCCCAGGAAAAATGTTCGCACAAACGGGTGGTCAAAGGCGATGACCTCGCGCGTTGGGGCATCAACAATCACATGCTTTTCGGCCACCACGGCCACCCGCGTGCTGATTTCGTAAATGGTATCCAGGTCGTGCGTCACCATGACCACGGTCAAGCCCAGCTCCTTGTGCAAAGAGCGCACCAGTTCGCAAAAAGCGTCGGAGCGATCCGGGTCGAGCCCGGCGGTGGGTTCGTCCAAGAGGAGTAAGCGTGGGTCCATGATCAGCGCACGCGCCAAAGCCACGCGTTTGATCATGCCCCCCGACAAATCGGCTGGCATCTTGTACGCGTGGGCGGGGTCCAGCCCGACCATTTGCAGCTTGACCATCACTGCATCGCGCACCAAATCTTCAGGCAAGGCTTTGAGTTCGCGCAGTGGGAAGGCGATGTTCTCCATCACGGTGAATGCCGAGTACAGCGCGCCGTGCTGAAACAGCATGCCGACGCGGCTGGCGGCACCGGCGTGGGTCAGCTCCTCTGCGGGGCGACCCAGCACGTTGATGCTGCCACGCATCGGCGTCTCCAGCCCCAAGATCTGCCGCAAGAGCACGGTCTTGCCGCTGCCCGAACCACCGACTATCGAGAGCAGTTCGCCCTTGGCGATGGTCAGGTTCAGGTCTTTGTGAATCAGCGTCTCGACACCGCCGGCGCGAAAGCCCGACCACAGGCCACGGATTTCCACCACGGGTGGTGCGGTCGGTACGAGGGGTAGGTCAGCGCTCATATGCCCACATTCTTGAACACGACCGCAAACAATGCATCCACCAAAATTACCATCGTGATGGACGTCACCACCGAGGCGGTTGTACCCTCGCCCAAGCTTTGGGTGTTGGGTTTGATGCGCAGGCCATAGTGGCAGCCAATCAACGCAATCATCAGCCCAAAAACGGCTGACTTGCCCACGGCCAGCCACAGGTTGGCCACCTGCACGGCCTTGGCCAGCGCAATCACAAAATAAGCTGGGGTCAGCCCCATCACCAAGTCCGACGACAAGATGCCACCCAACAACGCGGCGAGTGTGGTCCACACCGCCAACAATGGCATGGCCACCACCAGGGCGATGGCGCGGGGCAGCACCAAACGGAAGCCTGTGGGAATGCCCATGACCTTCATGGCGTCCAGCTCTTCGGTGACCCGCATCACACCGATCTGCGCGGTAATGGCCGAACCCGAGCGCCCTGCAATCAAAATAGCGGCCAGCACCGGACCCAGCTCTCGGATCAGCGCCACACCCAAAATGTTGACGATGAAGGCATCGGCGCCAAACTGCCGGAGTTGTTGCGACATCAAATAGGCCAACACCACACCGATCAAGAAGCCCACAAGCGCAGTGATGGGCAAGGCGGTTGCGCCAATGCGGTACAGGTGACCCGACACATCCCGCCACGGACCGGCGCGCGGGGCACGCAACAACTGCAGGGCATCCAGCAACAACTGCCCAAGCAGGCGCACAGCACCCACTACATGCTCTTCGACCCGAACCACCACGGCTCCCATGCGCAAGAAATTTTCCCAAACGGTGTTGGACTTGCGGGGCGGCACTATCGTGGAGAACTTGGCCACACGCTCCAGCATGGCGCGCTGTGCGGGTTGAATGTGCAGATGGTCCGGCCATTGGCGATACCAAGCGTTCCACAGCAATTGGGCGCCCAAGTGGTCCAGTCGCTGCAGTTGGCGCAAATCCCATTCCCAATCGCGCCATTCCTTGGGCAGCTTGCCCAATGCAGCTTGCAGCGCATCCCATGCTTCGGGCTCAGCCAAGTTCTCGGCCGTCCACAGCCCCAACAGCCGCGCGTGCTGCCCATCGGCGGCTTGCTCGAATGCAATGCGGGGCTGGGTATCCTGCATGGTGGCGTAGGGCTGGGTGCGTTTACTGGGGTGTTGGCGGACAGACCCCGCATGGTACAGGCTGGAGCGCCCTGTCTCTGAGAAAATGCAGCGACACAGCAACAAACCGGAGACCCTATGTCCACTGCGCCCAACACCCCCTTTGCGTCAACGCCCGAACTATCCGCAGAGCTGCGCGGCCCTGTGCTGTGGCTGACCATCACCCGCGAAGAGCGCCGCAACGCCATGAGCCACGGCGTGCTGGCCGCCATGACGCAAGCAATTGCCGCTGCCCAGACCGACCGCAGCGTGCGCGCCATCGTCATCACCGGCGCGGGCAGCAAGGCGTTCTGCGCAGGGGCCGATCTGCAATCCGCCAACGCTTTCACCACCGACTATTCCGAGCCGCACGGCCACTTGGCGCAATTGCTGCGCGTGGCCAAGGCCAGCACCATCCCGCTGATCGCCCGCGTCAATGGCGCCTGCATGGCCGGCGGTATGGGCCTGATGAGCATGTGCGATATGGCCGTGGCCGCCAGCCACGCGGTGTTTGGTTTACCTGAAGTGAAAGTGGGTGTATTCCCCGCGCAGGTGTTGAGCGTGCTGCAGCATTTGATACCGCGACGCAAGTTGGCCGAAATGTGTTTGACGGGTGAGCCCATCACGTCAGCGCAGGCGCTGGAATACAACCTGGTGAACTACGTCAGCGATGAAGGCAGCGATGTGGATGCCAAGCTGCAGTGGTTGCTGAACCGGATGCTGGACAAATCCCCCGCTGCGATTCGCCGTGGGCTGTACACGATGAAGAAAGTGGAGGCCATGGCGTTTGAAGAAAGCATGTCCTTCACTGAAAGCCAGATCGCGCTGTTCACGCTGACGGAGGACGCGAAGGAGGGGCAGAAGGCGTTTCAGGAGAAACGCAAGCCGGTTTGGAAGGGGCAGTAGGAATTTTGGTACTTTCGACTTGCTAGAAATCGCTTTTAGAATTTCCAGCTTCGGGGCAGTCTCAGCAAGTTTTCAATATTGGAAACCGCAAATCTCTCCCCCGAAATTGAAGGTTGAGACTCCTACCCTGGGAATTCATTTTTGAATTTCTGTTGAGTCGACAGAGTCGCTGTGGACTTTCTCCACCGACTAGCGGTGTTTCAAAGGAAGCATGGATGCAAGCACCCCATCCCTAATAAAAACGTGGTGGAAAATTGCGGCAGCAGCATGCAACCCTGCGAACCACATGATGGTGTCGCCTAAGTACGAATGCACATCCCCCCAATCAGCTAACTTTGCGATGCTGGATTCAGCGATCAAGGGCATCTTGTCAAGGCGGATGCCTCCAAGTATGGTCAGTGGATGGCCCTCGCTCCCCAATGCCAAGAATGCAGTTATTGGTAGTGCCAACATAAGAGACCAAAGTGCAAACTTCATCAATTTACCCAATGCCTGCATCCAACTGGACATGTGAAATTCCGGGGGAGTTGGGCGCAGCGCAACCCAGATAAGCCGCAACACGGTCAACGCAAAAACGAGCAGGCCCAGGGACTCGTGCCAAACGATGTCGCTGTGCGTTGCAGGATCGACACCTTGACGCATGAGACGGCCAAAACCACCTGGCCCAAGAATGAAGGAGACGGTCACGACAATTGCCGTAACCCAATGCAACGCTTGGCTGAGTAAATCGTACTGAGTGGAGATACGTTTGTTCATACAGATCCAAGAAAATTTAAAGACCTAGGGGACGACTGCTGGTCATTCAATTTTACGATGAGCCCACGGAACAGAAGGCCCTAGCTCTACACCGTACAACCCCTCACAATTGAATATTGGAGTTGATTTGACGGCTAACTTTGTCCCTGTACCCACGAACCATTGCCACCACCGGTTCGATAGAACATGACTGAGTTTGTGGCAAGTCGGTGCAGTCTTTCGCACCTTCACCAGATACCGAGGGTTCACCGCCTGAAATCAGTCTTCAACAAACTTATGGCATCGTTTGCACATACGCAGCCACATTTTCAATGTCTTGTTGGGTCAGATTATGTGCAACGGTTTTCATAATCGCGCCGTCTGGTCGCTCATCGGTACGCTGAAAGACGATTAGTTGTTTGACCACGTAGTCGGCATGCTGACCAGCCAATCGCGGAAATGCTTCATTTCCCTGTCCAACGTTGCCATGACACCCTGCGCAGGCAGTCACATTTTTTCCTTCCAGCCCGCTCTCGTAAATTGCTTTCCCGTTGGCGATGTGGGCCGTACTGTCTTGTGCAGGCTGTCTCGTCTGAACCTGCCCAGCATAGTAGGCCGAAAGCCCTTCGATTTGAGTGTCCGTCAATCCTCGACTCAAACCCCACATGTACTCAAACCCAGCCGGATCAGACCTGTCATGGCTCTTGAATGCCCGCAACTGGGCTGCGAGGTATGCGGGCGTCTGGGCCGCAAGGTTAGGGAAATTGGGTGAGGTTGCATTGCCCGTAAGTCCGTGACAGGTCGAGCAAACCTGCTGTGCCAGCGTCATCGCTGAAACTTGTGGGTTGGCCAGATCCCTGGAACGCGTCAAGTCTGAGCAGCCTGTGATCGTCAGAGTTGCGACAACAAAAGTGAAAAAACATTTATAGGTCATACCATTCTC
>JBDTAG010000406.1:0-3325 GCA_039924745.1 Rhodoferax sp. | reverse complement strand
GACCGCAAAGCGCCGTATCTGTTGCGTGAGCAACAGGCGCTGCTTCAACGGTGCCGGCGTGCTGTTGTCGGCCAGCCATTGGTCCACCGGGCGTGCTGCCCGCATGATCTTGATATGACCACTCGCCGACTGTGCCAGGTAGGCCAGGTCGGTGCAGCCCGTGGTCAGCAGGGCAATGGCCAGTAAGGCCGCGAATCCGTACACGCTGCGCACATGGCCTCTCGGGGACGCCATGCTAGTGCGCAAAAACCGCGTCCAGGTGAAAAATGGTTTGCATGGAGTGTCTTTCTTTGGTGCATCACCACCCTTGGCTGCAACTTATCGCAGATTCCCGGTGTGTCCCAAAGAGTACCGACCTGGAATCGGCCACACGGCAAGACCATGTGGCTCTTGGCCCACGGCGATCTTGGTTACAGCGCCCGAAGTGGTGTCAAAGCGGTACACCTCATCGTCAAAGCGGCCGGACAACCAAAGCCATTTGCCGTCGTTGCTGACCTGGCCCATGTCGGGGCTTCCACCTTGGGGAACTGGCCAATTCGCGACAATCTTGTTGCTTGCAAATTCAATGACGGTGACGCTACCAGGGCCTTTGCGCTTGCCGTGGATGCTGTGCGAACCGCGGTTGGAAACGTAGAGCAACTTGCCGTCCCGGCTGGGGTACAAGCCGTGTGAGGCGACACCGGTTGCAATGAAACCCACCTCTTTGAACGTTTCTCCATCAATCAGGTGCACGCCATCGGCTTCCATATCGGCCACATAGAAAATTTTGCCGTTGGGTGAAATGCGAATATCTTGCGGCATGCCCTTGCTGGCGCTGCAAATCTCGGTTTCAAAGGGGTTTCCTGCACTGGACACGTCTTTGAAGCGGGTCTTGGGTAAAGCCAGTTTGAGGTAGCCGACAACGCTCTTTTTCACCAGATCAATTTTGGCAATGCTGCCCTCAAACTCGCAGGTAAAAATGGCGAATTTGCCGTCAATTGAAAAATCACCATGGTTGACGCCCCCGCACTTGGGGACATCAATGGAGTATTGCATTGCAAGCGTTTTGGGATCCCGAAAATCCAGCCGATGCCGCGCTTCTGCCACCACAATCGCCGACTGCCCGTCGGGCGTGAAATACAAGTTATACGGATCGTCCACGGGAATCGCCTTACCGGGCTTGCCAGTGAGCGGGTTGATGGGCGTGAGACTGCCGTCCTTTGCACGCTCCGCATTGTTTGCCACCCACAGGGTCCGCAAGTCCCAGGACGGAACAATGTGCTGCGGCGAGCGCCCGACCTTGAAGCGATCAACGACTTTCATCGTGTTCGGATCGATGACCGTCACATTGTTGGACCGCAGGTTGGGCACATAGATGCGCTCCAGATCGTTGACTACTGCGGGACTCAGCTTACCGGTGGTGGTCTCGCTGTAGAGATTATTGGAGTCGATGACCGGTGGCATGCCCGGTACGGTTTGCACCTGGACTTTGGGAGGTTGCACACCTTCAGGCAGGCCAGCACCGTAGGGTGTTGACGCTGTTGCTGCCAGCAGGCTGGCCAAGACGAGGGGAATGCTTTTGCGAACGAAATTCAACTTGATTACCTAAAAAATTATTGCGCACTGCGCTTTTTAATAGCGGCTTGGATAGCGCGCACCGAATTATCAACAATGATATTGAGTCCTATCTGACCCAGCTCAACACTTGACCGCTTCGGATCACCATACACCCCATCCGCAGGGCGGGTTTTGGACGCGTCCGACAGCAATGGCATCCTCACCAGGCCGGGATCCACCGCCAGCGACAACGAAGTATCGGCCAGCCCGGCGTGGGTGCCAATTTCGGCGTCTGAGTAGCCTTTGGATCGCAAGACCTTGATAAAGGGGGCTTGCGATGCCTCATAGTAGGCCGTCAGCCCGTAGGCGTGGTAACCGCTGTCGGCGGCCCATTCTTTGTTGATGCGCTGCGCCGCCTGGACCTCGCTTTTTTGGTAACCCCCATGGTCTCCCAGAAAAACGATGTCATGAAACCCATGCTGTTTGAAGCTGCGTGCAGTGGATTGCAGGATTTCCTCAAAAGACGCCTCAGAGATCGAAATGGTTCCCGTAAAGCGCATGTGCGCGGCGGGCGGCGAAATTCTGCCTTCCGGTACATACGCCAAGACCGGGGCGACCACTGCATTGCCCAGCCGTTCGGCAATCTTGCCCGACAAATATTTCACACGGGCATTGTGTTTGCCCAAAACGATATGGGGTCCACTTTGCTCGGTTCCGCCAATGGGAATGAGTACCGTAGTGGTTCCCTTGAGTACCAGGTCGCGCAGCTCAAACGACGTGAGGTCTTCGACAAACACACTTTTGCCATTCGACGGGGCGTCAGAAGCAACTGCGAAGCCTGAAAATGCAGCCCCGCCCAGGAGCAATATCCAGAAAGCTGTGGCACGAAAGAAAGGCTTTTTGTCGCTCATAGGGCGATTGTGCCAGTCTGGTGGATGCGTTTTGCGTGCCGCCAGACGATCAGCCCAGTCGTCATTGGCGGCCTGTGCGACTACAGTCCCCACGCAAACTGCCAACCGAAAAAAGCCACCAAACCCAGCATGATGGTCAGCAGCTGGTGGCGTGTGATGGCGCAGACCACGATGGCAAACAATGCCGCGACCAGTTGCGGGTTGCGCCAGGACAACTCCATGCCCTGGCCATGCGGCGCCAACACCATGGGTACGATGATGGCGGTCAGCACCGTCACGGGCACGAAGCCCAATGCCTGCTTGGCGCTGGCTGAGAATGCAATGCGGTCACCCAGAACAAAGACCACCGCCTTGATACCAAAGGTTATTGCCGCCATGCCCAAAATCGTGAAGGTCGCGCTCATGCTGCTCTCCCATTTGCCAACTGCTGCCCACGCAGCCGCACTGCCATCAGGCCCACCCCAACACCGACCGCCACGGCCGCCATTAACCCCAATTTGTATGGCAAGTCTTTGAGCAAATAGGCCACGCTTCCAGCCGCCACTGCTGCCGCAAAGTGCGGTGCGCGGACCAACTGCGGCACGATGATGGCGATGAAGGTGACAACCATCGCAAAGTCCAGGCCCAATGTCTGCAGTTGCGGAAAAATCGCGCCAAACGTCAAACCAATCAGCGTCCAGCCCTGCCAGTTGCCGTACATGGCCAAACCCGAACCCAGAAAGTACCAGTGGCCCAACGTGGCGTTGGGGTGTTTGCGGTAGTAGCTGTCTACCACCGCATAGGTTTCGTCCGTCAACAAAAAACCCAATGCCCAGCGCCAGCGCGCAGGCAGTGCCTGAACATGGGGCAACAACGCAGCTGCGTACAGCATGTGGCGC
>JBDTAG010000405.1:0-9881 GCA_039924745.1 Rhodoferax sp. | reverse complement strand
ACGGCGAATACGTGTTGAACCCTGGCCAGACCCAGCGCAAAGATTCCATCATGGATCTGGTGGTTGCTGGTACGGAAGCGGCTGTGTTGATGGTCGAGTCTGAAGCCCAACAACTGTCCGAAGAAATCATGCTGGGCGGTATTGTTTACGGCCATGCGCAAGGTGCTATCGCTATCAACGCGATCCACGAACTCGTGCGTGACGCTGGCAAGCCAGTTTGGGACTGGAAAGCCCCGGCCAAGGACGAAGTGCTGATCGCCAAAGTGGGCGCGTTGGCCCAAGAAAAGCTGGAAGCCGCTTACCAAATTCGCAATAAGCAAGAGCGTACGAAGGCGACGCGCGGGGTCACTACTTGGACCAAAGCTGGCCTGAAGGCCGAAGGCGTTGAGTTCGATGGCGTGGTCGTTGACGGCCTGTTGTTTGACATCGAAGCCAAGATCGTGCGCGGCCAAATTTTGGCAGGTGAGCCCCGTATCGACGGCCGCGACACACGCACCGTGCGCGCTATCGAAATCCGCAACGGCGTGCTGCCCCGCACCCACGGTTCCGCGCTGTTTACCCGTGGTGAAACCCAGGCTTTGGTCGTAACGACCTTGGGTACCGAGCGCGATGCGCAACGTATCGACGCACTGAGCGGCGACTACGAAGACCGTTTCATGATGCACTACAACATGCCTCCGTTCGCCACGGGCGAAACTGGCCGTGTCGGTACACCAAAGCGCCGCGAAATCGGCCACGGACGTCTGGCCAAGCGCGCTCTGGTTGCAGTGTTGCCTTCCAAAGAAGACTTCCCTTACACCATGCGTGTGGTGTCGGAAATCACCGAGTCCAATGGTTCCTCGTCGATGGCTTCGGTCTGCGGCGGCTGCCTGTCGCTGATGGATGCTGGCGTGCCGATGAAAGCCCACGTAGCCGGTATCGCCATGGGCCTGATCAAGGAAGACAACCGCTTCGCCGTGTTGACCGACATCTTGGGTGATGAAGACCACCTGGGCGATATGGACTTCAAGGTTGCAGGTACCACCAACGGTATTACTGCGCTGCAGATGGACATCAAGATCCAAGGTATCACCAAGGAAATCATGCAAGTCGCTTTGGCCCAAGCCAAAGAAGCGCGCATGCACATTCTGGGCAAGATGCAAGAAGCAATGGCTGAAGCCAAGACCGAAGTGTCTAACTTCGCTCCACGCTTGTTCACGATGAAGATCAACCCTGAAAAGATCCGTGACGTGATCGGCAAGGGCGGCTCTGTGATCCGTGCGTTGACCGAAGAAACCGGCACGCAGATCAACATCGACGAAGACGGCACCATCACCATCGCGTCCGCTGATCCAGAGAAGGCCGAATTGGCCAAGAAACGCATCGAGCAGATCACGGCTGAAGTCGAAATCGGCAAGGTTTACGAAGGCCCCATCACCAAGATTTTGGACTTCGGTGCGCTGGTTAATCTGTTGCCTGGCAAAGATGGTTTGTTGCATATCAGCCAGATTGCGCACGAGCGCGTCGAGAAGGTGTCCGACTACCTGACCGAAGGCCAGATCATCAAGGTCAAGGTCATGGAAACCGACGAAAAAGGTCGTATCAAGCTGTCCATGAAGGCTTTGCTGGATCGCCCAGCGCAGTCCTCTGAGCAAGGTTGATTCGATAATCTGCTAACTATTTGATAGCGCCTCACGCAGGAGCGGCGAGGGCTATCGGTTGAAATGACTATGAGAGTTATTGAAATTTCATCTTTTGGCGGCCCCGATGTGCTGCGTCTGGCTGAGCGCCCTGTACCCGTCGCCGGCGTGGGTGAAGTGCTGATCCGCGTGCGCGCCAGCGGCATTAACCGGCCTGACGTCTTGCAGCGTGCGGGGATGTACCCAGCGCCTGCTGGTGCGTCGGATATTCCGGGTTTGGAGATTGCCGGCACGATTGAGGGTGGTGACGCGCAGGCTCTCGCCCAGGCGAATCTGTCTGTGGGGGATCGTGTGTGTGCACTGGTGGCTGGTGGTGGTTATGCAGAATTCTGCGTGGCACCTATCGGCCAGTGCTTACCGGTTCCGCAGGGATTGAGTGACGTCGAGGCGGCTTCGCTGCCAGAAACATACTTCACTGTGTGGAGCAATGTGTTTGACCGTGGCGGCTTGCAAAGCGGCGAGACGCTGTTGGTGCAAGGCGGCACGAGCGGTATTGGTGTCACGGCGATTCAGATTGCCAAGGCCTTGGGTGCGCGGGTGATCGCTACCGCTGGTAGTGACGAGAAGTGTGCTGCTTGCGTCACGCTGGGTGCTGACCACGCCATTAACTACAAAACCAAAGATTTTCAGACCGAGGCTTTGCGCCTGACTGACGATCGTGGTGTAGATGTGGTCTTGGATATGGTCGCGGGTAGCTACGTCGCCAAAGAAGTGCAGTGTTTGGCGGAAGAGGGCCGTTTGGTCATCATCGCCGTGCAGGGTGGCGTGCAGGTGGAGTTCAATGCCTCGATGGTTATGCGCAAACGCTTGACCATCACGGGTTCAACCCTGCGGGCACGCCCTGTTGCGTTCAAGTCTGCAATTGCCAAATCCTTGTTGCAAAAGGTATGGCCGTTGTTGGCTGCAGCGCGCGTCAAGCCAGTGGTTCATAGCGTGTTTCCGGCAATGGATGCTACTCAAGCCACTGGAAGCGGCGCCTCGCAGGCGCATGCTTTGATGGAATCCAACCAGCACATAGGCAAGATCGTTCTATCTTGGGATGTTGCGGCATGAAGAAACAACTGATTGCTGGCAACTGGAAAATGAATGCTACGTTGCAGTCGAATGCCGCTCTCATGTCCGCGTTGGCTTCAGGAGTTGTCAATGCCCAGTGTCAGGTTGTAGTGTGCGTGCCGGCTCCGTATTTGGCGCAGGTCCAGCTGCTGGTAGCGGGAAGCTCCATTGGGCTTGGAGCACAGGATGTTTCTGAGCATGAGACGGGTGCTTTCACTGGTGAAGTCTCGGCCAACATGTTGCGTGAATTCGCTACCCGTTATTGCTTGGTGGGTCACTCTGAGCGTCGTCAGTACCACGGTGAAGCCGATGCAGTCGTCGCGGTCAAGGCGCAGCGTGCATTAGCTGCTGGTATTACGCCCATTGTGTGTGTGGGTGAAACACTGGCAGAGCGTGAAGCAGGCCGCACCGAAGAAGTGGTCAAACGCCAATTGGCGGCGGTGATCCATGCGAATGGCCATTGCATCAGTGAAATCGTTGTGGCTTACGAACCGGTATGGGCGATTGGTACTGGTAAAACGGCCAGCCCTGAGGAGGCCCAGCAGGTGCACGCTGTGTTGCGTGCACAACTACATGCGGCTACTGAGAATGCCGATCGGGTGCATATTTTGTATGGCGGCAGTATGAATGCTGCAAACGCTGCGCAATTGCTGTCGCAGCAAGATATTGATGGCGGTTTAGTTGGGGGTGCATCCCTGAAAGCCGCAGATTTTTTAACCATCATTGCTGCGGCGCGCTGAAAAAGCCATTAGCCGTAGCGAATTTCACGTTTTTAGGAGTAGAGAATGAGCGTAGCTTTGACGATTATCTTGACGGTTCAAATGCTGTCGGCCTTGGCCATGATTGGTTTGATTCTTGTGCAACACGGCAAGGGTGCCGATATGGGTGCAGCCTTTGGTAGCGGCGGATCGGGTAGCCTGTTTGGTGCAAGCGGTAGTGCCAATTTCTTGTCTCGCACAACATCTGTGACAGCAACCATTTTCTTTCTTTGTACCTTGGCATTGGCCTACTTTGGCAACTTGCACAACACAACTTCTAGCAGCGTTCTGGAAGGCACAGCCATTGTCGCGCCAGCAGTTACAGGCGCGGCATCAGCTCCCGCCGTTGCCGCTTCTGCTGTGGGGCAAATTCCAGCTAAGTAAACCCGCTTTTATTGCCCTGTCCCTCCGGGAGATGGGGCAAATTCAGGGTAAACTCTATGCTTGTCTGAAAAGCTAAATGCCTTCGGGTTCCTCATGCAAAGCAGACAGAAAAAGCCGCCGTCGTGGTGAAATTGGTAGACACGCTATCTTGAGGGGGTAGTGGCGAGAGCTGTGCGAGTTCGAGTCTCGCCGACGGCACCAAATGGTATTTAGCCTGCTTTGCAATGTGAGCAGGCCTGAAATGGTGATAAGAAACGCACAAGATGAACCTCGATCAATATCTTCCTGCACTCTTGTTCATTTTGGTCGGCGTAGCCATTGGCGTTGCGCCACAAGTCATAGGCTACATCCTCGGTCCTAACCGACCGGATCAGGCAAAAAACTCCCCTTACGAATGCGGCTTCGAAGCGTTTGAAGACGCACGCATGAAGTTTGACGTGCGCTATTACCTGATCGCGATTCTGTTTATTCTGTTCGATCTTGAGACTGCTTTCTTGTTTCCGTGGGCGGTTGCACTCAAGGATTTGGGTTGGTTTGGTTTTCTGATTGGTGTTGAGTTTGTGGGTGTGCTGACCATTGGCTTTGTGTACATGTGGAAAAAAGGTGCCCTGGACTGGGAGTAACAAATGATTGAAGGTGTACTAAAAGAAGGCTTTGTCACCACCAGTTACGACTCGGTGATGAATTGGGCCAGAACTGGTTCTGTGTGGCCCATGACCTTTGGTTTGGCCTGTTGTGCTGTGGAAATGATGCACTCGGCGACAGCACGTTATGACCTGGCCCGTTTTGGAGCTGAAGTGTTTCGTGCCAGCCCGCGTCAATCCGATTTGATGATCGTGGCGGGTACGTTGACCAACAAGATGGCACCCGCGTTTCGCAAGGTTTACGACCAAATGTCTGAGCCACGCAGGGTTATCAGCATGGGGTCTTGTGCCAATGGTGGAGGCTACTACCATTACAGTTATTCCGTTGTGCGCGGTTGCGACCGCATCGTACCAGTTGATGTGTATGTGCCGGGATGCCCGCCTACAGCCGAAGCGCTGATCTACGGCATCATGCAATTGCAACTCAAGATCCGTCGCACAGAAACCATCGCGCGAGCCTGAGGGGGTTTATGACAGCATTTTCCGTAACGCCTGAGACCACTCAGGCGGCCGTTGTTGCGGCCTTGGGCGATAAGCTCAAGCGTACTTCTATTGCGCTTGGTGAAGTGGAGGTCGTGGTGTCTGCCGATGATTACCACGCAGCAGTACAGACATTGCGTGACGCGCCTGGGTGTAAATTTGAGCAGCTCATGGACCTGTGTGGCGTCGACTATTCCGAGTACAAAGGTGGTACCTATGAGGGACCTCGTTTTTGTGTCGTTCTCCATCTGTTGTCGGTCAGTTTGAATCAGCGTGTGCGTTTGAAGGTGTTTGCTGTTGACGACGCTATGCCTGTGGTTGTCTCGGTGACGGATGTTTGGGTTGCGGCCGATTGGTACGAGCGTGAAGCTTTTGACCTGTTTGGCATCATGTTCGAAGGCCACGGGGACCTACGTCGCATATTGACCGATTACGGTTTTATCGGCCACCCATTTCGCAAAGACTTCCCTACCAGCGGTTATGTCGAAATGCGTTACGACGCCGAACAGGCGCGTGTTGTGTACCAGCCCGTGACGATCGAGAGTCGAGAAATTACGCCGCGCATCATTCGTGAAGACAACTATGGGGGCCTGCATTAGGCGCTTTGATCCATGGCTGAAATAAAGAACTACACCCTCAATTTTGGGCCCCAGCACCCGGCAGCGCACGGCGTTCTGCGCTTGGTGCTGGAGCTGGACGGCGAAGTCATCCAGCGTGCTGATCCGCACATCGGAAACCTGCATCGCGCTACTGAAAAGCTAGCTGAAAGCAAGACATATATCCAAAGTCTGCCTTATATGGACCGGCTGGATTACGTGTCCATGATGTGTAGCGAACATGCCTATTGCCTTGCGCTGGAGCGTTTGTTGGGTATCGAAGTCCCTATTCGCGCGCAGTACATCCGCGTCATGTACGCAGAAATCACACGCTTGCTGAACCATTTGATGTATCTCGGTTCGCACGGCAACGATTGCGGTAGCTCTACCATTTTGATCTACACCTTCCGCGAGCGCGAAGACCTGTTTGATATGTACGAGGCAGCCAGTGGTGCCCGTATGCATGCGGCGTACATTCGGCCGGGCGGGGTTTATCGTGACCTGCCGGACACGATGAATCAGTACAAAGCCAGCAAGGTGCGCAACGCCAAGGCGATGGAAGAACTCAACCGTAATCGGCAGGGTTCATTACTTGATTTCATCGAAGACTTTACGCAGCGTTTCCCCAAATGCCTTGAGGAATACCACACGCTACTGACTGAAAATCGTATTTGGAAACAACGCTGCGTCGGCATTAGTCCAGTGACTGAAGAACGCGCGTTGAACATGGGCTTCACTGGAGCCATGCTGCGAGCTACCGGTCTCCCATGGGACTTGCGCAAACAGCAGCCATATGATGTGTATGACAAGTTGGATTTTGATATCCCGGTTGGCAAAACTGGGGATGTCTATGACCGTTATCTGGTGCGCATGGAAGAGATGCGTCAGTCGAACCTGATCATTAAACAGTGTGTAGATTGGTTGCGCGTCAATCCCGGTCCAGTAATAACGGACAACCATAAGGTTGCTCCGCCGTCACGCGAATCCATGAAAACCAGTATGGAAGAGCTGATCCACCATTTCAAACTCTTTACCGAGGGCTTCCATGTCCCCGAAGGCGAAGCCTATGCAGCGGTGGAGCATCCCAAGGGCGAATTTGGAATCTACATCGTGAGCGAAGGTGCTAATAAGCCGTACCGGTTGAAAATCCGTGCGCCTGGCTTTCCGCATCTGGCGGGTCTCAATGAACTGGCCAAGGGCCACATGATTGCCGATGTGGTTTCCATCATCGGTACCCTGGATATTGTTTTTGGAGAGATTGATCGATGATCTCTGAATCTACCAAGGCGCGCTTTGCCAAAGAAGTGGCGAAGTATCCCGCCGACCAGTCCCAATCTGCGGTGATGGCCTGCTTGGCCATCGTGCAGCAAGAGTTGGGTTATGTCAGTACAGACAGTGAATCTGAAGTGGCGCAATACTTGGGCATGCCGTTAATGGCTGTGCACGAAGTGACCACGTTCTACAACATGTACAACCAGCGGCCTGTCGGCAAATACAAACTGAATGTTTGTACAAATTTGCCGTGCCAGTTGCGTGAAGGGCAGAGCACGTTGCAATACCTTGAAAACAAGCTTGGCATTTCTATGGGTCAAACCACTTCGGATGGCATGTTCACGCTGCAACAGAGCGAATGTTTGGGCGCCTGTGCAGACTCTCCTGTCATGTTGGTCAACGACCGTTCCATGTGTAGTTTCATGACACCAGAAAAGCTGGATCAGTTGGTGGACGGACTGCGTGCGGCAGGAGGCAAATGATGACGGCCGAGCACATACTTTCCCAGTTTCGCGCTACCGGCGTGCAAACCTGTTTCCATGACCGCCATATCAATCCACAAATTTTTGCGGACTTAAATGGTGCCAACTGGCGGCTGAAAGATTACGAAGCCCGCGGCGGCTATCAAGCGTTGAGAAAAGTCTTGGGCATTGGCGGCGGCGAGCCCATGACGCAAGATCAAGTCATTGCAACGGTCAAGGAGTCAGCACTGCGCGGGCGCGGCGGTGCTGGCTTTCCAACCGGGTTGAAATGGAGCTTCATGCCCCGCCAGTTTCCTGGTCAAAAGTATTTGGTCTGCAATTCAGACGAGGGTGAACCGGGCACTTGCAAAGACCGGGACATCATGGAGTTCAACCCCCATATTGTCATCGAGGGCATGGCTATCGCTGCATTTGCTATGGGCATATCGGTCGGCTACAACTACATTCACGGTGAGATTTTCTCGACCTACGACCGTTTTGAAGAGGCGTTGCAAGAAGCCCGTGCAGCAGGATTGCTGGGTAACAATATCTTGGGCAGCAGCTTCAGCTTCCAACTACATGCAGCCCATGGATTTGGGGCTTATATTTGCGGTGAAGAGACGGCCCTGTTGGAGTCACTCGAAGGCAAAAAAGGTCAGCCACGTTTCAAGCCACCATTTCCCGCCAGCTTCGGTTTGTATGGCAAGCCGACAACAATCAACAACACCGAAACGTTTGCTGCCGTACCTTGGATCATCCGCAATGGCGGCCAGGCTTATTTGGAATGCGGCAAGCCAAACAACGGTGGAACCAAGATTTATTCCGTCAGTGGCGACGTTGAAATGCCTGGGAACTTTGAGGTCCCCATGGGCACGCCTTTTTCCAAGTTGTTGGAATTAGCAGGTGGCGTTCGCGCTGGTCGCCAATTGAAGGCGGTCATCCCCGGCGGTTCTTCATCACCCATATTGCCCGCATCCATCATGATGGACTGCACGATGGACTATGACTCAATAGCCAAAGCTGGTTCTATGTTGGGTTCAGGTGCAGTGATTGTGCTGGATGACAGCCGTTGTATGGTCAAGAGTTTGCAACGACTAAGTTATTTCTATATGCATGAGTCTTGCGGACAGTGCACACCTTGCCGTGAAGGGACAGGTTGGTTATCGCGCGTGGTGGATCGTATCGAAAACGGACAAGGTCGTCCTGCTGATATGGATTTACTCGACAGCGTAGCTTCCGACATCATGGGGCGCACTATCTGTGCTTTGGGTGATGCAGCCGCTATGCCCGTGCGTGCCATGATTAAACACTTCCGACCCGAATTTGAGTACCACGTTGCGCACAAGACCTGTATGGTCCCTGCCTACGTTTGAGCGAGATAAAGATGATAGAAATCGAACTCGACGGCAAGAAGGTTGACATTGTTGAAGGCAGCATGATTATGCATGCGGCCGAAAAGGCAGGGACCTACATTCCCCACTTCTGTTACCACAAGAAACTCAGTATTGCGGCAAATTGCCGCATGTGCTTGGTTGATGTGGAGAAGATGCCCAAGCCGATGCCTGCCTGCGCAACGCCTGTTACACAAGGCATGATCGTTCGTACCAAAAGCGAGAAGGCCATCAAAGCACAAAAATCCGTCATGGAGTTTTTGTTGATCAACCATCCGCTGGACTGCCCTATTTGCGACCAAGGGGGAGAGTGCCAATTGCAAGATTTGGCAGTTGGTTATGGTAGCTCGAGCTCCCGATACGAAGAAGAAAAACGGGTTGTATTCCACAAGGATATCGGCCCGCTAATCTCCATGGAAGAAATGAGCCGTTGTATCCATTGCACACGTTGCGTGCGCTTTGGCCAGGAGATAGCCGGCGCTATGGAGTTGGGCATGTCTCACCGCGGTGAACACGCCGAAATTGAGGCTTTCGTGGGTCTGACGGTGGACTCCGAGCTGTCGGGCAACATGATCGACATTTGCCCAGTGGGTGCGCTGACCAGCAAGCCATTCCGTTACAGCGCACGAACATGGGAATTGTCGCGCCGCAAATCCGTGAGTCCACATGACTCAACTGGAACAAACTTGGTGATCCAGGTTAAAAACAACACAGTGATGCGGGTCGTACCACTGGAGAATGAGGCGGTCAATGAATGTTGGATTGCTGACCGAGATCGTTTTTCCTACGAAGCCTTGAACAGCGCGGATCGTTTGACGACGCCTATGTTGAAGCAGGGTGGGGAATGGAAGAGCGTAGATTGGCAGACAGCACTGGAATACGTTGCACACGGCTTGCAGAGCATTAAAGCGTCACAAGGCGCTGCTTCCATAGGTGCATTGGTAAGCCCGCATAGCACTTTGGAAGAGTTGTATCTGGCCGGAGCATTGGTACGTGGTTTAGGTAGCGAGAACATTGACTACCGTTTGCGCAATGCTGATTTTGCCAATAGCCATGCAGGCGCGCGTCACTTGGGCATGGCAATTGCTGATCTGAACAACTTGGAGCGGGTGCTAGTTGTCGGTAGCAATTTGCGCAAAGATCACCCGTTGTTTGCGCAGCGC
>JBDTAG010000404.1:0-3840 GCA_039924745.1 Rhodoferax sp. | reverse complement strand
GCAGCCGCGCTCGCTTACGGCATGGACAAGGGCGGCGGCGATCGTAAGATCGTCGTGTACGACCTCGGCGGCGGCACGTTTGACGTATCGATCATCGAGATCGCCAACGTCGACGGCGAGAAGCAGTTTGAAGTGCTCTCCACCAACGGCGATACCTTCCTCGGTGGCGAAGACTTCGACATGCGCGTCATCGATTTCCTCGTCGAAGAGTTTCAGAAAGAGCAGGGCATCGACCTGCGTAAGGATCCGCTCGCACTGCAGCGCCTGAAGGACGCGGCTGAGCGCGCGAAGATTGAGTTGTCCTCGGCCCACCAGACCGACGTCAACCTGCCGTACGTCACCGCCGAGCACGACATCACCTTTGGCATTGGCCCTGCTGGCACCGGTAAAACCTATCTGGCTGTGGCGGCAGCGGTGGACGCCCTGCAGCGCAGCGCCGTGCAGCGCATCATCCTGACCCGCCCGGCGGTGGAAGCGGGTGAGCGCTTGGGTTTTTTGCCCGGCGACCTGAACCAGAAGGTAGACCCCTATTTGCGCCCTTTGTATGACGCCTTGTACGACCTGATGGGTTACGACCAGGTTCACAAGGCCTTCGAGAAGCAGCAGTTGGAAATCGCACCACTGGGCTTCATGCGCGGGCGAACGCTGAACAACGCTTTTGTGATTTTGGACGAGGCGCAGAACACCACGCCCGAACAGATGAAGATGTTTTTGACACGCATTGGCTTTGGTGCCAAGGCCGTGATCACTGGAGACGTAAGCCAGATCGACCTGCCCAAGACACAGCTTAGCGGTCTGATCGACGCTGAACGCGTACTGCGGCGGGTCAGCGGCATTGCCATCACCCGCCTCACCAGCGCCGACATCGTGCGCCACCCGCTGGTAGCACGTGTGGTGGATGCGTATGACGCCGCGCGACTGAGCGAGCTGCCGTCCATCGCAATCCCCGACGAAGCGCCAGAATTGCCACGCGTGGGTCTGCCCAAATTGCGCACGCCAAGCCGCCGCTCTGCCACCAAACCCTAAAACCTGCGTACTGCGCCATGCTGCCTGAACTCACACTATCCCTGCAATTTAACGCCGTTGCCAAGCCCGAAAAGCACCGCGCCGCCCTGCCCCGCCACATGGTTAAAAAATGGATTCGCCATGCGCTGCAGAGCGACGCCGAAATAACCGTACGCATCGTCGACGCCGAAGAAGGTCAGACCCTGAACCGTGAGTACCGCAAAAAAGATTACGCGACCAATGTGCTGACCTTCGACTACACGCAAGAGCCCGTCGTCACCGCCGACCTGGTGCTATGTGCGCCCGTGGTGGCCCAAGAAGCCAAGGAACAGAAGAAAACCCTGCAAGCCCACTACGCCCACCTGATCGTGCACGGCACCTTGCACGCCCAGGGTTGGGACCATGAGCTGGATGAGGACGCACAGGTGATGGAGCTGCGTGAGACCGAGATCATGGCGCGGCTGGGTTTCAAGAATCCTTACTAATGAAATGGGCCTTTAGCCCTCGTCAACAGGCAATACTACGCTATTTAATTTATAGCAAAAATTCCAAAAACATAACCAGGGAGTTTTGATATGAAGCGTTTTGTACTTGCACTCGCGGGCCTGCTGTTGGCTGGCGCCGCACTAGCCGATGCCACGCTTCCCAAGGCCGATATAGCTGGCGCCAAAGATTCGCCGCTGATCGGTCGCTTTGCCGGGTCGTTCATCGTGTCGCAAGACAACCGTGATTTCGATGAGCTCAAATTGCCGTTGGGGCCACTCAAAGCCGCAGCCGACAAGTCCAAACGTGATACCCAGAACAACATGGTTTTCGAACCTACGCAAAGCAAAGCGCTGGAGGGCAAACGCAGCCATATCGTCTACTTGTTACCCAACAACGTGTCGCCGCTGCAAGCCGTGCGCAACTACCAGAACGACGCCACGGCCAAGGGCGGCAAGACTCTTTTTGAATGCAAAAGCCCCGATTGCGGTGGCGACGGCACCCGCAGCAGCGACGGCGGTGGTGGTGACCAGAGCCTGGCGATGTTGCTGACACCGCAAGAACAGATCAAGGACAAGGCCTTCACCAATGGCAGTTGCGCCCAGACCGGACGCACCGGGGAACAGCGCTATGCGGCACTGGAGTTGCCCAAAGCCAATGCATATGTCTCCGTACTGGCCTACAGCATGGAGGGCGGCACCTACTGCACTGCGTTTGAGCACCGCACCGTTGTTGTTGTGGATGTACTGGAGCTCAAGGCCATGGAGCAAAAGATGGTGACCGTCAAGGCCGAAGAAATGGCGCAATCGATAGCCACCAATGGTCGCGTTGCACTCTATGGCCTGTACTTTGATTCGGGCAAAGCCGATGTCAAGCCCGAATCCAAAGACACACTGACCCAAATCGCCAAGCTGCTGAACACATCGCCCACGCTGAAGCTGCTGGTTGTCGGCCATACCGATAACGTCGGAGAATTTGCGTCCAACATGGATTTATCCAAACGCCGAGCCGATGCGGTCATCAGTGCGTTGGTCAGCCAATACAAGGCCGACCGTAAGCGCCTGACCCCAGTGGGCGTGTCATTTGCCAGTCCCATTGCGCCCAATATCAGCGAAGAAGGCAAAGCCAAGAACCGCCGTGTTGAGCTAGTGCCAAACAATTGATATGGGCACAGCCGTGAAGCGTGGCAAAGCCCACGTTTTCACCGCCAGGTTAGTCCGTTCGGACTATTTACCGCAACCGCGCAAGCCCCTAAAGTCCAGCTAACAAATTTTTACACATCTGGCAACCTCAAGGGACTTCATTCAATGCGCACTAACAAGAATTTCAGTACTCTGATCCGCTCCACACTGGCATTGGCTTTACTGGTGGGCACGCAGTGGGCGGCAGCTGAAGTGGTAACCGGCACCATCGTTAAATTCGCCGATGGCATTGGTAACGGCAATGGCGGTGCGTTCAACGGCTCGGTCGTGGCCAATGCATCCGGCACCTGGAACAACTCCTTCCAAAGCTTTTGCTTGGAGTACAACGAACACATTAGCTTTGGAAATGCCACATTCCTCGTTGGGGGCGTAACGGACCATACAGTCAACGCCGTAGGAGCCTACGGTACTTACACCGGCAATGAAGTCGGCCACACTTCAACCCAAGATCCGATCAGCGCCAGCACCGCTTGGCTGTTTACACAATTTTTCACGACCAATTTGTCGAACACCTCCATTTGGGGCAATACCAGCCAAGCGCTCAAGAACACTGCCATGCAAGAAGCCATTTGGTCTATGGAAGATGAAAACTTCGGTTCCATGAACCAGCTGGCCAAATCGTACAAAAAACTGGCCACCGATGCCGTCAGTTCAGGTGCATGGAGCGGTATTGGCGATGTGCGGGTACTGAACCTATTCGGACAGGACAACCACGGGCATTACACAGTGAACGCCCAAGACCAGCTCTACATGGTGTCATCGGTACCCGAGCCAGAAACCTATGCGTTGATGCTGGCAGGCTTGGCGCTGGTGGGTGGTATTGCCCGCCGTCGCAACAAAGCAAAATCAGCGGCCTAAACGCTGTTCTTGATCGACCAAGGCGGCGCGCCACGCCGCCAATTTATGCGCAAACCCGACAGCGTGCGCTGGGCTGGTTGACGGCAGGCGGATGTATTGAATCTTCACAGAATCCAGACCCGGCAGCACGTAGCGGTTAAAACTGGTCTGCGCCTCAGCACCATTGAAACACACGCACTTGATTTCGGGATGCGCGGCAAAAAAAGTTGGGAAGTCATTGGCAACGCGTGTACCCGTCTGAATCGCACTGTCTAGGCTGCCATGGCGCACGCAGCTCTGCAAAACGTCCCAA
>JBDTAG010000403.1:0-11009 GCA_039924745.1 Rhodoferax sp. | reverse complement strand
GTGCGGCCAAGGCCTACCTCACCCCTATATTGAAAAGGCCCAATCTGCGTGTGTTTACCGAGGCCACAACTACCCGCATCCTGATGGAACGCCAGCGTGCGGTGGGCGTGGAGTTTGTACACGAGGGTCAGACCAAGCAGCTACGTGCCTCGCGCGAGGTGCTGCTGTGCGCGGGGGCCTTGCAGTCGCCACAGCTCTTGATGCTGTCCGGTATAGGCCCGCGCAAGCATTTGATTGAAAAAGGCATTGCCTGTGTGCACGACCTGCCCGGCGTAGGCCAAAACCTGCATGACCATGTGGATGTGGTGCAGGTCATGAACGCGCCCAAACTGACCGATAGCTTTGGGCTGTCATGGACCGGCATCGTGAATGTGGTCAAGGGTGTTTTCGAATGGCGCAAGTACCGTACGGGTGCACTGACTACCAACTTTGCCGAAGCGGGTGGTTTTGTAAAAAGCCAGCCTAGCGAGCGTACTCCCGATTTGCAGTTTCATTTTGTCATTGGCAAGCTGGTGGACCACGGCCGGGCCACCGTGTTTGGTCACGGCTATTCATGCCACGTTTGTCTGTTGCGCCCCCAGAGCCGCGGCAGTGTGACGTTGGCCAGCAAAGACCCGTTTGCCGCGCCCATCATCGACCCGAACTTTTTGGGTGCACGCGAAGATATGGAGCGCCTTGCCAAGGGCGTTCGTATCATGCGTGAAATATTGGCGCAACCCGCCTTGGCGAGTTTGGGCGGCAAAGAGATGGCGCATTCTGCGCAAGCCAAGACCGACTTGCAAATCGAACAATTCATCCGTGACTATGCCGATACCATCTACCATCCGGTAGGTACTTGCCGTATGGGAAAAGGCATGCTGGACGTGGTGGACCACCAGTTGCGCGTGTATGGTGTGCAGGGTTTGCGCGTGGTGGACGCGTCCATCATGCCGCAGGTCGTCAGTGGCAATACGAATGGCCCCACCATGATGATTGCCGAGAAAGCAGCTGACATGATCAAGGCCACGGCGGCGGCTGCAGATGCCTAGGCGCCAGCCTTTGAAGGGCAACTTCTCCCGCGCAAGCATGTTCATTCGGAAACGTTGGTTACCTTCCAGCCCAGGTCCAAAAAGATCCACGTCATTTTAGATACCCCGTGCAAGGGCCGAGTGGGCCAAGTGGCATCCGTCTGCGGTTCACCCGCTTTGAGTGCCAAGGTGACGGACATGTTGGCGTGCGGACTCACGGGGCAGCTCCAGTTGCGGCCATCCACAATGCTGCAGCCAGTAAGCTTGGACGAGGGTTCATTGGCTCCCAACATCCAAAACAACACCTCGCCACGTGCCCTCAGTGCGCGGTAGCGGTAGCGTGGACCCGCTACCAGCTCACCGGAGCAGCGTTTGCCATCCCATGTTCCGTTGCCGCAGTTAACGGTGTAGACCGTGCGTTCCCCTTGCAGCGTGACCTTATCCGTTGTCCAAATGAAATAGACCATCAACAACAGGATGGAGAGGGCTAGCCCGCGAAGTTGTCTGCGTCTGCTTTGGTTCATGTGTATGTCCCGAAGTTACACCATTTGTCTCTCAGAGGCATGCTATTGGAAAGCAACTTCTGAGAAACTGCGCAGCTTACGGCTGTGTAGTTGCTCCGAGCCCTGGGTGCGCAGCAACTCAATGGCACGCATGCCGATGCGCAGGTGCTGGTCTACACGCTCACGGTAGAAATGGTTGGCCATGCCAGGCAGCTTGATCTCACCGTGCAGCGGTTTGTCGCTCACACACAAAAGCGTTCCATAAGGCACCCGGAAGCGAAAACCGTTGGCGGCAATCGTGGCACTCTCCATGTCCAATGCCACTGCGCGGCTCTGGCTGAAGCGCCGTTGGGGCTGGTTGTCGGGCAACAGCTCCCAGTTGCGGTTGTCGGTGCTGGCCACGGTGCCGGTACGCATGATGCTTTTCAGCGCTGCGCCCTTGATCTGCGTGACGTCGGCCACTGCTTGTTCCAGCGCGACCTGAATTTCGGCCAGCGCCGGGATCGGCACCCACAGCGGCAATTCTTCGTCCAGCACATGGTCTTCGCGCACATAGCCATGGGCCAGTACGTAGTCGCCCAGTTGTTGGCTGTTGCGCAGACCCGCGCAGTGGCCCAGCATGATCCACGCATGCGGGCGCAGCACGGCGATGTGGTCGGTGATGTTTTTGGCGTTGGCGGGGCCGACACCGATGTTGACCATGGTGATGCCGGCGCGGTCGGCGCGTACCAAGTGGTAGCCCGGCATCTGTGGCATGCGCGGTGGTTCTTTGCCCAGTGCATCCCCAGACTCGGCCGGCAGGCCAACACGGCGAGTAATCATGTTGCCCGGCTCCACAAACGCGATGTACTCGCTGTTCGGGTCTTGCATGGCCTTGTGGCCCAGCGTGATGAACTCGTCGATGTAGAACTGGTAGTTGGTGAACAACACAAAGTTCTGAAAGTGTTCAGGCCCGGTGCCGGTGTAATGGCGCAGGCGGTGTAGCGAGTAATCCACGCGCGGTGCGGTAAATAATGCCAGTGGTTGCGGTTCGCCAGGGCGCGCCTGGTAGGTGCCGTTGGCGATGCCGTCGTCCATGGCGGCCAAGTCTGGCAGGTCGAACACATCGCGCATCAGCGTGCGGCGCTGGGCGCTGAGGTTGCCTTCCACATGGTCGTTTTCGGCAAAGGAAAAGTGAACCGGTATGGGCTGCGTGCTGGTGCCTACCTCCAGTTCCACACCGTGGTTTTGCAAGAGCAGGTTGAACTGGTCCAGGTAGTAATCACTGTACAGGTCGGGCCGGGTTAGCGTGGTCTCGAAACGTCCAGGGCCCGCCACAAAACCGTAGCTTAGGCGGGCGCTATCGGGGATGAAGTTGCGCGATACCGTGTCGGTGTGGATGCGCACCAGTGGATAGCAAGCCCGTACATGGCCGGCGCTGTCGTCACCCGCCACAAAACTTTGCATGGCTTGGCGCAAGTGGGCAATGCTGCCGTCGTAAATACGCATGACCTGTGCCAGGGCAGCTTTCGCATCGGAAAATCGTTCGGGGGCGATGAAAGGGGGTAGGTTTGACATGCGTCTATTGTGCCGTGGTCTTCGCGGTGTTCGACGGCGCACATTCCACGTTGACGGGCATGGGTTAGAGTCGGAACTATCTAACTAAATTGCGGTCAAGCTACTTCGCAGGAATCTATTCTGGTGCCAGATCCAAACGACTCACGCTTTCATGAGACCGGATTCCCCTCTTTGCAGTGGGAGGAAGAGGACTTGCCAACCCGTCCCATGCCGCTGCACGAGCGGCCTATGCAAGCCCGAATTGACCACGAAATGGCCATCATCGCCGAGCACCATATGCGCATCGCACTGGCCATCGAAAAGTTCTGGGGCCACCGTGACTGTGTCGAATACCTGCAAAAACTGATCATGAGTGGCGGCCACCAAGATGGCCAGTCGCGTATCGGATTCAAGTCCGAAGTGGTCTCCGCGCTGATCAATCTGGCCTCGCTGCACAAGGTTGAGTAAACGTAAAAATAGCCTCTAGCCCTCGTGATTGCTGCATATGCAGCTATTAATTCAGTAGCATTCGAATGACACAACCTACCCAAGCCACGCAACACCAATTCGACGTTCTGATTGTCGGCAGCGGCCTGGCCGGCCTGTCGGCGGCTTTGCATCTGGCCCCCACGCACCGCGTAGCCGTGCTGACCAAGCGGGCCATGAGCGACGGCTCTAGCAACTGGGCGCAGGGCGGCATTGCTGCCGTGTTGGCCGAGGGCGACAGCTTTGACTCCCACGTGCAAGACACGCTGGTGGCGGGCGCTGGCCTGTCTGACCCGGCTGCCACCCGTTTCGTGGTCGAGCATTCGCCCGAAAGCATTGCCTGGCTGCGTGAGCTGGGTGTGCCGTTCTCGCAAGAAGATGGCCATTTGCACCTGACCCGCGAGGGCGGCCACAGTGCCCGGCGCATTGTCCACGTGACCGATGCCACCGGGGCTGCGGTGCAGAAAACGTTGATAGCGACCGTGCGCAATACGCCCAACATCACGCTGTTCGAGAACCACACGTTGGTTGACCTGATCACCCGCGACAAGCTGGACCCTAAGTCGACAACAGCAAACCAGTGCCTGGGCCTGTACGCACTGGACGAATCCACCGACGAAGTGCATACCTTCAGCGCCCCCCACACCATTTTGGCCACCGGCGGCGCGGGCAAGGTCTACCTCTACACCACCAACCCAGACACCGCCACCGGTGATGGCATTGCCGCCGCCTGGCGCGCCGGTTGCCGGGTCACGAACATGGAGTTCATCCAGTTCCACCCAACCTGCCTGTACCACCCGCATGCCAAGTCCTTCCTAATTACCGAGGCGGTGCGCGGCGAGGGCGGTCGCCTGCTGTTGCCGGATGGCACCCGCTTCATGCCCCAGCACGACGAGCGGGCCGAACTGGCGCCGCGTGACGTTGTGGCCCGCGCCATCGACTTCGAGATGAAAAAGGGCGGGTTTGACTGCGTCTACCTGGACATCTCGCACCAGCCACTGGCGTTCATCCTGGAGCATTTTCCCAATATCTATGCGCGCTGCCTGGAGCTGGGCATTGACATCAGCAAGCAGCCCATTCCCGTGGTGCCCGCCGCGCATTACACCTGTGGCGGCATCCACACCGACCTGATGGGCGCCACCGATGTGCCGGGCCTGCACGCCATTGGCGAGACCGCTTACACCGGGCTGCACGGCGCCAACCGCCTGGCCAGCAATTCGCTGGTGGAGTGCATGGTGTTTGCCCGCGCTGCTGCCACCCACATTTTGGCCACGCCATTGGCCGAGCCTGCCGCACTGCCCGCCTGGGACGACAGCCGGGTGACCGATGCCGATGAGGCCGTGGTCATTTCGCACAACTGGGACGAACTACGCCGCTTCATGTGGGACTACGTGGGCATTGTGCGCACCAACAAGCGGCTGGAACGCGCCTCCCACCGCATCGCGCTGCTGCAGGGCGAGATCCAGGAGTTTTATGCCCACTTCCACGTCACGCGGGACCTGCTGGAGCTGCGCAATTTGGTGCAAGTGGCCGAGCTGATCGTACGATCCGCCCAATCACGGCACGAAAGCCGTGGCCTGCATTTCAGCCGTGATTACCCCAACATGATGGCCGAGGCCGTGCCGACGACGTTGACACCCGTTTGATTGGCAGGCAATGGCAGGCAGGCAGGCTCTGTTCGTGACCGCACAGATGGATGCCCCGTATTTTTTATATATTGCTGACGTATTCGTCATATTTCAAAGGCCAAACGTCATGATGTTTTCTGTACATACCATCCGTCACACTGCTGTCGTAGCCGGGATTCTTGTCCTGGGCGCATCGCTGACGCCTGCATTCGCTGCGGAGTCATCGGACAGCGCGCCCGCGCATTCAGAGGCGCTGGACAACCTCAGTATTTCAATTGGTGATTACGTTGTCAGCCCCAATGCCAACCTGACAATCAACACCCCTTTTGGCTCTGCCAGCACGGGCGATGTATCGTCCCACCAAGTGCAAATTCCGCGGCTAAAAGCCGATTTTTTGTTGGGCCACAGCCAAGGCTTTGCGCTCGACTATTACGGGTTCTACCGGCAATACTCGGACAGCGTGAACCGCACGTATTCAACCGGGCCGAATGACATTAACTTTTCGGCGAATGCCAATGCGAACGTGAACCTGGATCTCGCCAATGCATCGTATAAATGGTGGTTTGGATCGGGTTCTGACGTCGTCGGTGTGGGCGTTGGCCTTGCCTACTACCGCGTTCGATTCGGCGTGGACGGTACCGCGGCGACCAATATCAATAATGCCTCAAGTTCGGCCAACGCCAGCTATAGCACTGACGCGGTTGCACCGCTTGTTCAGCTCGGATGGCGGCATGCGTTTTCTCCGAACACCCGGATGTATGTTGACCTATCAGGTATCGAAAAAAGCGGTGGCGATTTGAGCGGGCATATCTACAACGCGTCACTGGGTGCGGAATGGTATTTTGCAAAGAACTTCGGCATTGGCGCAGAGTACAGCTCGACCCAGGTCAAGGTTGATGGCGACGGCAGCAATGGAAATCTGGACCTCAAAATGGACGGTCCTACCGTCTACCTGAAGGCCCGGTTCTAATCAGCGCGGCAGGCGCAAAGCCTACTGCTTGCCGAACGCGTCTGACCATTTGTCGAGCGACACCAGCACCGACGCTACGCTCAGCGCGCTTTCGACAATGGTGCCCCATGCATCAGACTGCACCCTGACTCCATAGTGGTACATCGTGTGTTCCTTTTTGCGTTGGGCCACCAGTTCGGTCATCTTGGCGTCACTTATGGGTGGTCCCAGTGAGGCTAGTATTTTCAGTTTCTCAGCCACCATTCCTGGCACGCGCAGCAGTTTGATCAAGCGGGTGTGCAGTTGCGGCTGGTCTTTCACGTCTTTGGCGCGTGCGTACAAAAGCCGGTTGACCACCGTACCCATTACGATTTCGTCACTGGTATTGGCCGACTGCCAAACGATAGCCCCACTAAAACGCGTGAGGCCGCGCCGCAGCTCCAAATCCATACTTGGCAAGGCATCGGAGTGGTAGAAATTAAAGCCTACGGCATTCCAGTCCAGCGCCTCTAGGTACTCCCATTTGTCCTGAACGTGGTATTGCAGCCGGATACCAATGTGGCTGTGGCGCTCATCAAGTCTCGCTATTGCGTTCGGTACTTCGGCCAAGGTGCGCTCCGTCCACAGGGTCTGTCAGCTTCCACGGTCGGCCAGCGCATTGCGGGCCTCTTGGTCGCATTAGATCACTTGTTTAGAAACGAAGTGTCAATTCAATTGATGCGCCCGCTCGCAGCGTTGCCGCTTGCTGCGCCTGCGCGTAAATACCAAAGTACACCGGTTTTCCCGGATGCCGCTGGGCGCTCAGTTGGGTGACTGTCTCCAGCGTTTGGGAGTTGACCGAGGCGTCGTGCGGGTCCACATTGGGTACGATGCAGCGAATGCAATGATCTCGTATTTTTAGGTGCACCGTGTGTGTCGTGTCCTGCCAGCGCATTGCGTTGCAATAGTCCTCTATAAACGGGTCCAACGTTGACGACCCGCTAGCAATCACGATGTTGGGTCGGAACCGTTCCATTTGCTAACTGCGGATGCGATCCTTGCCAAACCACTTCAGCAGTGTCGTTCACAACCACCCATCCCCGGTCATCCTTTACCAAGCCTTCGTCGGTGAATTGAAGATATTCCACCTGCAGCCCCGCGCACGATTTGACAGGGTAGATGTACAGCGACTCTACGATCACATGGAGCGCGTCATCAGCCATGGTTGAACGGTGTTTGAGCAACGGATTCAGGTCTATTGCGGGCTTTGAAAAATCGGTAGTTTTGGTGCGGCTCTCGCGCCTGGTATACCGCGCCGCTGTGTGGTGCAATATTCAAGCGCACGCTGGCGGCCTGCACCTGGGTGTCGGGCGCGCTGCCTAGTGCATCGTGCAGCGGCACGCCATCGTACCAATGGGAATAGGGCAGTAGCAACAACACATTCAGGGGCTCATCACCCAAATTGATGACCACCAGTGCAGCCTCACCGGGCACATCGGTGTAGCGCAAAAAGACGAGTGCGTTGCTGTTGGCTAACCGGTCGCCCAAGACTTTGATGTCGCCGTATTGCAGAGCGGGGTTGGCCTGGCGCATGGCGATCAAGCGCTTGACCCAGTCGCGTTGTGCGTGGTTCCAGTCCGCTTCGTTCCAGCGCATGGGGCGGCGGCAGTCGGGGTCGGCGCCGCCTTCCATGCCAATCTCTTCGCCGTAGTAGACCAGCGGCACGCCAGGCATGGTGAATTGCATCAGCAAGGCCAAACGTGCCTTCTCAGCGCTGCCCACGGTGGTGATCAGGCGCGGCGTGTCGTGGCTGGACAGCATGTTCCACGAGCACAACAAGCCTGGTAATCCATAGTCGGCGCGGGCATCGCGCAGTGCATGGTTCATCTGCACGGCGTCGATGTCGCCAGCCAGCCAAGCCAGTGTGGCCGTGCGGTACCAGTAGTTCATCATGCCTTGGTAGCCACCCCCGGCTTGGAACCAAGCGCCAGAGAACCCATTCAACTCCCCCAACAGACCGGCTTGCGGGAAGCGCGCGCTGACGATGCGGCGCATCTCTTGCGCCACCGGTATGCCGACGTCTTGCGCCACGTCAAAGCGCCAGTTGTCGACGCCTTGCGCCAGCCAGTGCTGCACTACGCTGTCAGGCTGGCGGTACAGCACGTCGCGCACTGCAGGGTTGGCCAGGTTCAGCTCGGGCATGCTGGTGACGTCTTGCCAGCAGGCATAGCGGCCATCAGGCTTGAACGTAAACCAGTCGCGCTTGGTCGGGTCTCCCGCCTGCGCCGCCAGAAACCAAGGGTGTTGGTGGGATACATGGTTCAGCACGGCGTCCAGCGTCAATCCCATGCCGCGTGCATGCATCGCGTTGGTGAGGCGCTTGAGTGCCACATCGCCGCCAAACATGGGGTCAATACGCAAGAAATCGGTGGCGTCGTATTTGTGGTTGCTGGGAGAGGTAAAAACCGGTGTCAGATAGATGCCGGTGATGCCCAGATCAACCAAATATCCCAGTCGTTCAGCGATGCCATCCAGGTCACCACCAAAGAACTGCTGGCTCCAGGGTTGGTGCAGGGTGCTGTCGCTCCAATCCCGCTTGTGGGCATCGGGCAAGTCATACGCGGAGCTGGCCAATTTTTGGGCGCTGCTCAGCCCGTGACCAATGGCAAAGCGCTCGGGGAAAATTTGGTACACCACCTGGCTGGCAGTGTGGCGGGTGAAGGCGTCAAGTGGTGCGGGTTGTGTCATGGGGAGACACCTTAGCAGCTAAACCCAGTATCCCGCACGCCGCCGGTTACCAGCCTGCAACAACAAGTCTTGGCTTACTCGTGGTACACCGCATCCGCCCAGACAAGGGCTTCCATGTGGGCCACGTTGATATCGCGGTAGGACTTATCCAGACGCTGGGTGGCTTCTGCAAATACCTTAGCGTCGTCCATCTCACAGGCAATGGCCATGGCCAACAGGTCCATGTACTTGCCGGTTCCGCGCAGCAATGCGTCTGTGATGGGCGTGTCCAGTGTCAACAGCGACAACGCCTCGGCCATAGGGCAGCCCAGCATGCGATCCAGCAGCGAAAACAGCCCAATCAGAAAGGCTTCTTCCTTTTCTTCCGGCGAGAAATCACCTTCGGCCAGCAGCTCCATCATCTTGGCCCGCACCACGGCCATGTTCCCAGCCAAACTGGGCTTGCCGTCCACACCCGAGGTCATCAACAGGGCAGCCCAGCGCTGCAAGCGGTCGTTGCCCAACAGCATGACTGCTTGGCCGATCGATGTGATCCGGGTGCGCAGGCCCAGACCTGCGGAATTGATGAGCCGCAGCAAGTTGTAGCCCAACGTGGCGTCTTTCTTGATAGCGAGTTCGATATCGTGCAGTTCGGCGTTGTCACGCAGCTTGTTGAACAGATTGGCTGCACTGGCCTGGCTGGGGCTGACAACCTGACTCTTGAAAAGTTCAGGACGTGAGAACCAGTAGCCCTGGAAGAACAGAAAACCAATGTCTTTGGACACTTCGAACTGTGCCGTACTTTCTACTTTTTCGGCGATGGTCAGCGCGCCGGTGCGGGCCCCGATGGCGTCCACCAAGGACTTCATCTTGGCGGGTTCGATAGCGCCCACATTCACCTTCACAAAATCGGCAATGTCTTGCCATGATTTGTAGACCGGTGCTACCACCGTGTGGTTGAAGGCTAGCCGGAATCCACGCTTGCGCAGTGCCTGCAACTTGAGCCGTGATTCTTCGATGGGGCCTGGTGCGTGGCCGGGTACCGGCGGGACTTCGATGATGGTGCGCTGCGGCACCAAAAAGTCCCAGTGCGCGCCGGTCAGACTTTCATGCGTGGCGTTCAGAAACAAATCAGCCTGTCCGTTGACCAGACGTGCGCCGGTTTGCGACACCACATTGAGCACCAGAGAAATATCGCTGGCCAATGTGTGACCGCGCGCACCTTGGGAGCGGTTGAAAAGCTCATAGCCAACGATGGACTTGTCGGCATCGACAATATGCTGTCGGGCGATCGAAAAACTTGAAGCGTCTTGGTTCTCTGTATCTGTTGAATTCACTGCAACCTTTCCGCATAACGGTGGGCTTGGCCACCTTCTCCCATACCAACATCATGCCTTACTGGCAAGCCGACTGATCAGGCCGCCCCCATGTTGGGAATCAGCCCGCCCACTGGCTGTCCGTTCTTCAGCGCGGCGGTGAACGCCAGCATGCGATCGATCGGGCGGCGTGCCAGCAGACCCAGTGCGGGGTTCACGTGGACTTCGTTCGTGCCGGTCTCCAGCACATGGGCCAGACCGGCCAGGCCATTCATCGCCATCCACGGGCAGTGGGCGCAGCTTTTGCACGTGGCGCTGTTGCCCGCAGTGGGCGCTTCATAAAAAATCTTGCCGGGGTTCAGCGTGCGCAGCTTGTGCATCATGCCGTTATCGGTGGCGACGATGAACTCGGTGGCATCCATCTCGCGCGCGGCCTTCAAAATGGCGCTGGTAGAACCGACCGCATCCGCTAGTGCCACTACATCGGCGGGTGACTCGGGGTGTACCAACACCTTGGCCTTGGGATGATCCTTTTTTAATGCTTCTAACTCGAAGGCCTTGAATTCGTCGTGCACGATGCATGCGCCGTTCCAGAACACCATGTCGGCACCGGTTTCGCGTTGGATGTAACCGCCCAAGTGGCGGTCGGGCGCCCACAAAATTTTCTGGCCCTTGTCTTTGAGGGCGCGCACGATATCCAGCGCACAACTCGACGTAACCAACCAGTCCGAGCGGGCTTTGACCGCTGCACTGGTGTTGGCATAGACCACGACTGTGCGGTCGGGGTGGGCGTCGCAAAAGGCGCTGAAGTCGTTGATCGGGCAACCCAGGTCCAGCGAACAGGTGGCGTCCAGGTCGGGCATCAACACGCGCTTTTC
>JBDTAG010000402.1:0-7615 GCA_039924745.1 Rhodoferax sp. | reverse complement strand
CGCTGATCAGCTTGGGCAGGTACTTGGCGCGCTGCGCGTCGGTACCGTTGCGCTTGATCTGGTTGACACACAGGTTGCTGTGTGCGCCGTAGCTCAGGCCGACCGATGCTGACGCGCGGGAGATCTCTTCCATCGCAATCATGTGCGCCAGGTAGCCCATATTGGCGCCACCGTATTCCTCGCCCACGGTGATGCCCAGCACGCCCAGGTCACCCATCTTGCGCCACAGGTCCATGGGGAACTGGTCGCTCTTGTCGATCTCGGCCGCGCGCGGCGCGATCTCAGCTTGGGCAAAATCGCGCACAGCGTCGCGCAGAGCGTCGATGTCTTCACCGAGTTGGAAATTCAGGCCGGGTAGGTTGTTCATGGGGGGAGTCTCCTGTTGTTTTAGGGGTGGGGTGTTGGGTCTAGGGCCTTGGCCCGTTTGGTGGCCGATTTGGTCGTCGACTTGACGGCCTTGGCCAGCAGCGCGCGGGCTTCTTTTTCGTGGGTCTTCAATTCATCCAGATTGGCCTGCAGGTCGGTCATTTGGGATTCGAGCTGCAGCCGGTGCAGGGCCAGCACATCCAGAAATTTTTGCAGCTGTGCGCCGGTGTCACGCGGGCTGTCGTACATCTGGATGATGTCTTTGGCCTCGGTCAGCGACAGGCCAAGGCGCTTGGCGCGCAGCGTGAGCTTGAGGCGCGTGCGGTCTCGCCCGCTGTAGAGGCGACTGCGGCCCCCAGGGCCTGTGCGCAGGGGCTCCAGCAGCCCCAGGTCTTCGTAAAACCGGATGGCGCGGGTGGTCAGATCGAACTCGCGTGCCAGATCGCCAATGCTGTAGGTTGTACTCATAAATCGTGTGTGAACAAGGGAGACAGTCCCCCGAAAAGTCGCCGCCTAGAATGCCCGCTTTGTTGACGTTTACGTAAACGTCAATTATGTAATAAAAAGGCGCGGCCATGAACGAACTGGAAATGCTACTCCACTACCCGCTAGGCGAAGCATTGGCGCCCGGCGGCGGCACGCTGGAAGTGGCACCCGGCGTGAAGTGGATCCGCATGACGCTGCCCTTTGCGCTGAACCACATCAATCTGTGGCTGCTGCGCGATTGCATAGACGGCGTTGAGGGTTGGAGCATTGTGGATTGCTGCATCCACCGTGACGAGGCCAAGGCCCAGTGGGAATCGATTTTTGCCAATGAGCTGCAAGGCCTGCCCATCCTGCGCGTCATCGTCACCCACATGCACCCGGACCACATTGGCCTGGCGCACTGGCTGTGCGAGCGGTGGAGCGGGCGCGGCGCCGGGCCGCCCCAAGCCGCGACCAGCCCCCTCGGGGGGCAGCGCAGCAGCGAAGACGCAAGCGAGGGGGTTCGCGAGTGTCGGCTGTGGATCAGCGCCACCGACTACCAGGTGGCGCGTTTGGGCTGCATGGGGCCGACGGGCTTTGGTGGCGACCGGGCGGCGGAATATTTTGCATCCCATGGGTTGAACGACCCAGAGGCGATGGAGCAAATCAAGGCGCGCACCGGGTATTTCCCGTCACTGGTGCCGTCGGTGCCGTCGCAATATCGGCGTCTGATGGACGGCATGGTTGTGCAGATCGGCGGACGCGACTGGCGCTGCATCAGCGGCTATGGTCACGCGCCGGAGCACATTGCGCTGTATTGCGCAGACCTGAACGTGCTGATTGGTGGCGACATGATGCTGCCGCGCATATCGACCAATGTAAGCGTCTACGAGCAAGAGCCCGAGGCCAATGCGCTGGTGCAGTTTTTGGATTCCATCGACAAGTTCCGCGCGCTGCCCGAAGACACGCTGGTGCTGCCATCGCACGGCAAGCCGTTCACCGGCATGCACATCCGCATCCAGCAGTTGCACGACCACCACCGCGACCGGCTGGCGGAGGTGATGGAGGCCTGCGCCGAAAAACCCAGCTGCGCCCACGACATCCTGCCCGTGATGTTCAAGCGCCCGCTGGATATGCACCAGACCACGTTTGCCATGGGCGAGGCGGTGGCGCACCTGCATGCGCTGTGGTTTGCCGGAAAGTTGGAGCGAAAACTGGATGCGCAGGGCGTTTACCGCTTTAGCGCGATAAACCGCTAAGCCTACTTGCCCAAGCTGCGTGCCACGCGAAAGCCAGATGCGTTGGAACGAAAATCTGGCGTAAACCAGTTCCGCGCACGGGAACGCAGGCCCTCAGGCTCACCTGACCACGCGCCGCCACGCACCGCGCGTTTGCCCAATACTTCACAGGACTTTACCCAAGCACTGCCATCGGCTGGGGCACCTGCATACGTATCGTGTTGGCAATCTTGCACCCACTCCCAGACGTTGCCATGTACGTTATACAAGCCGAAGGGATTGGCGGTGAAGCTGCCAACCGGCACAGTGGCCTGCCGCCAAGCCCCTTTGTTGCTACCGCGATAGTCGGCGGCAGTGGTGTCGAAATTGGCGCGATCGCTCGTAAGCATGTCGCCCCACCAAAAAACCGTGTTGCTGCCCGCGCGGGTGACGTACTCGCGCTCAGACTCGCTCAGCAAGCGGTAGCTCTGGTGCATGGTCTGGCTGAGCCACTGCACATAGGCTTGGGCATCGTTCCAACTGACACAAACCACGGGCTGGTCATCGGTTTGCGCAAAGCCCGCCTCGCGCCACTGAAAGTCGTGGTGATTTGTCCATTTATTGCCTTCCCACGCAAAACAGCCTCCGCTTAGTTCAGCCTCAGTGCGGTACTGGGTGGCGCGCACAAATGCAGCGAACTGCCCCTTGGTCACCGCATACTGCCCGGCGGCAAAGCTGCGAACGGAAACTTTATGCACAGGCCCTTCGCCTGGATCAACGGCATGGGTTGGGTCAGCTTTTTTGGTTTCACTGCCCATTACAAATTGCCCTGACGGGATGACAACCAGGCCCGGGCAGTCTGCACAATCCTTGACGTGTGTGCTGCCATCGCTGCCAACGGTGGTCACTGGACTGGGTGGCGCAGCTGAGTCGGCAGGTGCAGATGCAGCAGCACCCAGACCAACTTTTGAAGCAGGCGGACTGATTGTGTCGCGTCCTGCGTTGTGCTGTGGCGTGACGGGGTGCACGGTTGGGTCCGCAGGCGCGGTCGAGGTGGTTTGACGTGCGAAATGTGTACCGAGCGGGTCACCACCACTGGCGACAGAAAACACCAAATAGACCCCAATGCCAGCGACGACAAAAGCCATGCTCCAGCGTTGCTGCAGCAGCACGTTCACCAAAATAATCAGGCCTACGGCCACCACCGTTGCAGCAGTCCAGTTACCGGTCAACTTATGCCAGAGATAGCCACAAAACAGCGCCCCGGCGGTGACCGCCAACCATTTCAAGACTTCCATTGCATTCCCTTAGAAAGTTGCGGGGGCAGTATCGCATGGGCTTTGTCAATGACTGTGGCACTCTGTTTTAGATCGCAGGTCGCCTCAAGGAGCACCGGTGGTGTGATGCCGAATGCTTTAAAATGATGCTGAAAAACTGGGGCGACCTTTCGGCCGCTGATCACCACTTGGGGATCGCGTCGTCCTTGAGCTGTCCGCGCAGTTCCGCATAATCAGGCACCACACTGCGCACCGTGTCCCAAAATCGGGCACTGTGGTCCATGACCCGCAAGTGGCTTAGCTCATGCGCCACTACGTAGTCGATCACTTCCGGTCGGAAGTGGACCAGGCGCCAGTTCAAACGGATCGAGCCATCAGACTTTGCGCTGCCCCAACGGGTGCCCGCATTACTCAGGCTCAGCTTGGTCCAGCGCACCTGCAACTGCGGCGCGAAATGATCCAGCCGTTGCAAAAAGTGATCACGCGCCTGGCGCATGAGCCACGCTTGAACGGCATCGCGAATCTGCTCAGGCATAGCCGTTTTGGGCAATCCCACGCGCAGGGTCCGCGGGCCGCTTTCTGTCACCTCGCCTAGTTGTCCACCCACTGCGCCAAAGTGGTGTCCTGGGTCCAGCGCCACTTGAATCTGTCCGCCAAACAAAGGCAGCATGACACCATCGCACCACTCCACACGCGCCTCATGCTGGCGGGTTTGGCGTTCGCGCGATTCGCCAAGCTTGCGGGTGATCCATTGTGACTTTTCACGCAGCGCCGCCTCCACTTCCGCCACTGTCGTCCATTTGGGTGCACGCACGACCAAGCCGTCTGGCCCAACGACGAAGCCAATGGTCCGCCGCTTGGCGCGCTGAAATAGGTAGGTTACGCTTGCATCGCCCAAACGCAGCTGGCGGTTGGCGCGGGGATGCGTAAAGGCAGCAGGCGCAATGGCTTGACTCAGGGGCTGCGCCAGCGTGTGACTGACCCCGGGAGAAGGTAGGACTACGGGTGCTGAATTCTTGTATACTATGATTTCAGGAGCAACCGGTCCAGAATCCACGAGGGCTAGCGTGTCAAAAAGGTCCAAGGTGTATTGAAAGAAAGCACGCATGTTGCTTGCCATTGGCTCCTTGGTGGCCACTATCGATAGGCCTCAGGGTCCAGGCGGCGCACTTCGGCTTCGATCCAGGCTTCGACCTCTTGCATCAGTTCTTTGTGGTGCCGACCAATGCTGGGAATCGGCTTGCCGATGGACACATCCACAATGCCTGGTGTCTTGATGAATGCCTTGCGTGGCCAGCACTTCGCAGATGTCACCGCGATCGGGATGACTGGCGCACCGGTCTGCACGGCCAGGCGCGTGCCACTGGTTTCATAAACGCCTTTTTGCCCGCGCTCCATGCGTGTGCCCTCGGGGAACATGATGATCCAGATACCTTGGGCCAAGCATTCCTTGCCACGTGCCACAACCTTTTTGAACGCTTGGGTCCGCAGGCTGCGGTCGATGTGGATCATGTCCAGCAGGCCAATCGCCCATCCAAAGAATGGGACATACAGCAGTTCTTTTTTGAACACATAGGCCAGCGGATGCGGCATGAGCGCAGGCATCAGAAAGGTCTCCAGCGTGGACTGGTGCTTGACCAGCAGCACGGCTGGGCTCTTGTCGCCAGTGGGCAGGTTCTCCATGCCAGTGACACGGGTCTGGATTCCCAGCAGTACACGCGCGCTGCCAATGCTGCTCAGACCCAGCCATGCGGAAGCAATGCGGTATCGGTAGCTGCGGTCCAGGCCCAGCGCCGCCACGAGAATGATGGCCAACGTGTAGGGGATCACGGTCACCACCATCCAGGCCATGTGCACAAGCGAACGGAGAAAAGACATTTACGTAAAATGGGCCTGTAGCCCTCGTATTTATTAGGTAGTACGCTACTATAACAATAGCATCAAAGATCAGCTGCCTGCGAAGGCCGCACATCCTGCATGACCAGGTAATCTACAAAAGCGGCGAGGTCTTGGTGCACGATGGTGTCGATCGGATAGCCCTCAGGCAAATCACCGCCGCGATAGGCGGCTGCTTTTCCGGTCAACACCAGATGCGGCTCACAACCTGCGGTTACAGCCGACACGAGATCGCGCTGCGCATCACCCACTGCCGGCACGCCTTGCAAATCAATGCCATATCGCTCCCCGATTTGCTCGAACAGGCCCGGCTCAGGCTTGCGGCAACGGCAACCCTCATCTGGCGCATGCGGGCAATAGAAAATGGCATCTACCCTGCCACCGACGGCTGCGAGCATGGTGTGCATCTTGGTGTGCATGGCGTTGAGCGACGCGACATCAAACAACCCACGCCCCAAGCCCGATTGGTTGGTCGCCACGACCACATGCCAACCGGCGTGGTTGAGCCGCGCAATGGCCTCCAACGCGCCGGGCAACGGCTCCCATTCGGACGGTGATTTGACAAAATCAACACTGTCTTCGTTGATGGTTCCGTCGCGGTCCAGGATGACGAGTTTCATGGGTTTGCGCCAGTTGGTTTAAGCAGCAAGCTTGGAGAGGTCCGCCACGCGGTTCATCGCAACGTGCAAGCTCGTCAAGAGGCCTAGGCGGTTCAGCCGCAGATCCAGTGCTTCGGCGTTGACCATGACGTCTTCGAAAAAGGCGTCGACTGGTACACGCAACGCAGCCAACGATTGCAGCGACGCGGTGTAGTCGCCGGCTTCCCATTGACTTTGGGCTGCTGGCAGCACGGTCTGCATGGCGGCATACAAGGCTTTTTCTGCGGCTTCTTGCAACAGGATTTCGCTGACATGCGGGTCTACGCCACCGTCGGCCTTTTTGAGGATGTTGCTGATGCGTTTGTTGGCGGCGGCTAGGGCTGGGCTTTCGGGCAAGGCAGCAAAAGCGCGAACGGCGGCCAAGCGCTTGGGTATGTCGCCCAGCCGCTGCGGTTTCAATGCCAGCACGGCGTCGACTTCTTGGGCGCTGTAGCCTTGCTCGCGCAGGGAGCCAGCCAAGCGGTCATAGATGAAGTCCGCCAGCGTAGCAGAAGCATCAGTGATCTTGTCACCAAAGGCCGGTATCGCGCTGGCGGTCAATGCGCCCAACTCCAGCGGAAGATTCTTCTCCACCAGCATGCGGACCACGCCCAAAGCATGGCGACGCAGTGCAAACGGATCCTTGTCGCCGGTTGGCAAATTGCCGATGCCAAACATGCCGACGAGCGTCTCTAACTTGTCCGCCAGCGCCACGGCCACCCCTGCCATATTGCGTGGCAAAGCATCTCCCGCAAAGCGCGGCTTGTAGTGGTCTTCAATGGCGTTGGCAACCACATCACCCAGACCATCATTCAGCGCGTAGTACCCACCCATGATGCCTTGCAGCTCAGGGAACTCGCCCACCATGTCAGTCACCAGGTCGGTCTTGGACAGCTGCGCGGCCTGATCGGCTTGCGCCACCAATGTGGTATCACCTAGTTGGGCGGCAATAGCCCGGGCAATGGCGCGCACACGCTCCACGCGTTCGCCCTGTGTGCCCAGTTTGTTGTGGTACACGACCTTGCCCAAGCCTTCAACGCGTGATGCGAGCGTCTTCTTGCGGTCTTGGTCAAAGAAGAATTTGGCATCGGCCAAGCGCGGGCGTACTACGCGCTCGTTGCCACCGATCACCAGGCTCGCGTCATCGGGCGTGATGTTGCTGACGACCAGAAACTTGTTGGTCAGCTTGTCCGATGCATCCAGCAAAGGAAAGTATTTTTGGTTGGCCTTCATCGTCAAAATCAGGCACTCTTGTGGCACGTCGAGAAACTCTTTCTCAAACGCACAAATCAACACATTCGGGCGCTCAACCAGCGCAGTCACTTCGTCCAGCAGCGCGTCGTCTTCAATCGGTTTGCAACCACCCCCGACCTTAGCCGCGGCTGCCGCTAGTTGGCGGGCAATTTCGGCTTTGCGCTCGGCAAAGCTGGCGATGACGGAACCGTCGTTTTTCAGGGCTGCCGCATAGGCATCTGCATCCTTTAAGACCACAGGTGAAACTTTGGCCTCGAAGCGGTGGCCTTGTGTGGCGTTGCCCGCCCTCAGACCCAAAGCCTGCACTGGCACAACGTCCGCACCATGCAAGGCCACCAGCCCATGGGCGGGGCGCACAAAGCTCACGCTGCTCCAGCCGGGCAGTTCGCAACCCGACTCCAGTTGGTAGGTCATTACCTTGGGGATGGGAAGCTTCGCAATGGCGTCTTCCAACGCTTTTTGCAGGCCAGTCAACAACGTCGCACCTTTGACGGTGCTGTCG
>JBDTAG010000401.1:0-7358 GCA_039924745.1 Rhodoferax sp. | reverse complement strand
ATGACCGATGCATCTATTTGCGGTCTGGGCCAGGCGGCGCCGAACCCGGTGCGCTGCGTCGAAAAATACTTTGCCCACGAGGTGACCTGATATGAACGCCATTGCCAAGCCCGCGGAAGTATTGCCGCAAACCATTGAATTCAAACTGGACCAACAGACCGTTGTGGCGTTTGAGGGCGAGAGCATCCTCAAGGCGGCCAAGCGCCACGGCATCGACATTCCCCATCTTTGCTACAAAGACGGCTACCGCGCCGATGGCAATTGCCGCGCCTGTGTGGTCGAGATCAAGGGCGAACGCACCTTGGCGCCAAGCTGCTGCCGCAACGCGACCGCTGGCATGGAAGTGCAAGCCAACAGCGAGCGTGCGGTCAAAAGCCAGAAGATGGTGCTGGAAATGCTGTTGTCCGACATGCCCGATACCGGTTACAAATGGAGCGAGACAGACGAATCACAACAACATGGTGAACTGAGCGATTGGGCCGCCCGCATGGACGTGAAAGTGCGCCCTGAGCTCAAGGCTTTGCGCCGTACACAACCCAAGGCCGACATTTCGCACCCGGCCATGGCCGTGAACCTGGACGCCTGCATCCAGTGCAACCGCTGTGTGCGTGCATGTCGCGAAGAACAGGTCAACGATGTTATTGGCTACGCCATGCGAGGCTCGCACAGCGAGATCGTCTTTGACTTGAACGATCCCATGGGCGACAGCACCTGTGTGGCCTGTGGTGAATGCGTACAAGCATGCCCCACAGGTGCCTTGATGCCCAAGACCCAAGTGGGCTCGCAGATCGTCGACAAAAAAGTGGATTCAGTCTGCCCATTCTGCGGTGTGGGTTGCTTGCTGACCTACAACGTCAAAGATAACGTCATCGTCAGCGTGGACGGGCGTGATGGTCCGGCCAACCACAACCGGCTGTGCGTCAAAGGCCGCTTTGGCTTTGACTATGCACACAGCCCCCAGCGCCTGACCGTGCCACTGATCCGAAAGGCGAGTATCCCGAAAGACCCCGAAGCGCTGCAACATCTGAACCGCGATACCGCCGACTGGTCGGACGTGTTCCGTGAGGCAACTTGGGAAGAAGCCTTGTCCTTCGCGGCGGGCGGTTTGAAGGGCCTGCGCGATACCTTTGGCAAGAAGTCTCTCGCTGGTTTTGGTTCAGCCAAAGGCAGTAACGAAGAAGCCTACCTGTTCCAGAAATTGGTGCGCACCGGCTTTGGCTCCAACAATGTGGACCACTGTACCCGTCTGTGCCATGCCTCCAGCGTGGCGGCTTTGCTTGAAGGCGTGGGCTCCGGCGCTGTGAGCAACCAGGTCAACGATGTCGCTCACTCCGACATGATTTTTGTGATCGGCTCCAACCCAACTAGCAATCACCCAGTGGCAGCTACGTGGATGAAAAACGCCGCCAAGCTGGGTGCCAAAATTGTGTTGGCAGACCCACGCATCACCGACATTGGCAAGCACGCCTGGCGCACCTTGCAGTTCAAGGCCGATACTGACGTGGCCATGCTCAATGCGTTGATCCACACCATCATTGAAGAAGGCTTGACGGATACCGATTTCATCAGTCGCCGCGCCAGCAACTTTGAAGCACTCAAAGAGAACGTCAAGGGATACAGCCCCGAGGCGATGGAGCCCATCTGTGGCATCCCGGCGCAGACGCTGCGGGAGGTCGCACGGGAATATGCCAAGGCCAAGGGCGCGATGATTTTGTGGGGCATGGGCGTAAGCCAGCACGTGCATGGCACCGACAATGCACGCTGCCTGATTGCGCTAGCCACCGTAGCGGGCCAGATCGGCAAACCCGGCTCGGGCCTGCACCCCCTTCGCGGACAGAACAATGTGCAAGGCGCGTCCGATGCGGGGTTGATCCCCATGATGTACCCCAACTACCAACACGTCACAAACACGGCAGTACATAGCTGGTTTGAGAATTTCTGGGGCATGAAGCTGGACGACCAGCCCGGCTATACCGTGGTGGAAATCATGCACAAGGCACTGGTAGACGACAGTGACCCGCACAAGGTGCATGGCATGTACATCATGGGCGAGAACCCTGCCATGAGCGACCCCGACTTGAACCATGCGCGCCACGCATTGGCAAGCCTGAAACACCTGGTGGTGCAAGACATTTTCATGACGGAAACAGCCTGGCTGGCCGATGTGGTGCTGCCCGCAACCGCGTGGCCCGAAAAGACCGGCACAGTAAGTAATACCGACCGCATGGTGCAGCTCGGCAAACAAGCAATCGATGCGCCTGGGCAAGCAAAACCCGATCTGTGGATCATCCAGCAGATTGCCAAGGGCATGGGCGTGACATGGAATTACCAAGGTGATTCTGATGGTGTGGCAGAAGTCTATGAAGAGATGCGCCAAGCCATGCATGCCGCCATCTCAGGCATCACTTGGGAGCGGCTGCAGCGCGAGTCTAGCGTGACCTACCCCTGCCTCAGTGCCGAAGACCCGGGCGCTCCAACGGTATTTATCGACAGCTTCCCGACCGAAAGCGGCCGCGTGCAACTGGTACCAGCCGACATCATCCCCGCCAACGAGCGGCCCGATGCCGACTTTCCGTTTGTGCTGATTACGGGCCGCCAACTCGAACATTGGCACACCGGCAGCATGACACGCCGCGCCACCGTGCTGGACGCGATAGAGCCGATGGCCACCGCGTCCATGTGTGGCGACGACCTGCAGGCCATGGGGCTGCACGCGGGCGACGTCATCACGGTCGAATCCCGGCGCGGCAAGGTCGCCCTGCACGTGCGGCGGGACGATGGCACGCCGCACGGTGCGGTCTTCATTCCTTTTGCCTACTACGAGGCCGCGGCCAACCTGATGACCAATGCAGCGTTGGACCCATTCGGCAAGATCCCGGAGTTCAAGTACTGCGCGGTCGCCATCCGACGTGGGGGTACGCCTTCCATCATCAGCGGCTATGGCACCAACCCCGCCCCGGCGACTGCGTGACCCATTGCCCATTCATATGACGACAGCCCTACCCTACCTCACCGAAGCGCGTGCGCCGTTGACGCACCGCATTGAAGTGGTGAACCAGCATGGGCAGCTTCAAACCTTGGACATACCGGCGGAGCGCCCGCTCACGGTGTATGTGGACAAGCGCGAGCTCGTCACGCTGATGACGTTGGGCGAGCGGCCCGAGTGGTTAGTCTTGGGTTACCTGATCAACCAGCGCCTGGTACCCGATGCTGCTGCGATTGAGTCCATCACCGTGGATTGGCAAGTGGGTGCGGCAGCCGTCAAAACGCGCACGGGCATCGCCGATGTGGAAGCCAAAACCGCCAAGCGCGTGGTCACCACCGGCTGCGGCCAGGGCAGCCTGTTTGGCGAGGTGATGCAGCATATTGAAGGCATCGCATTGCCGCCCACTGTGGTGACGCAGGCGCAGGTCTACGCCATCGTCAACACCATCCGCCTGCAGGACAGCACGTACAAGTCCGCAGGCTCCGTACACGGGTGTGCCTTGTTCCGGGGCAATGACCGCCTGCTGTTCGTAGAAGACGTGGGCCGCCACAACGCCATCGACACCATTGCTGGGTGGATGGCATTGCAAGCCTTGGGCGCCCAGCCTTTGGATGCAAATGGTCTGGTGTTCTACACCACGGGCCGCCTCACCAGCGAGATGGTGATGAAGGCCGCGCAAATGGGTGTGGCCGTGGTCATCTCGCGCAGTGGCATGACGCAAATGGGCCATGCGGTGGCCACCAGCCTGGGCCTGTGCGCCATTGGCCGCGCGTTGAACACGCGTTTTCTGTGCTTCAGTGCGGCAGAGCGGCTGCAGCTGGAGCCCAGCTCTCCTCTGCCAGAACCCTTGCAACCCGCTGAGGCAGGCGTTTGAATTCTCTGTGGGATAGTGGCGTTGCTGCCCTGCGATTGATTGCTGAGGCAGACCCGCTACTCGCGTCCATCGTGTGGCGTTCGCTGTCCCTTAGCGCCACCGCCAGCGCCATCGCTATTGTTATTGGTACGTTCTTAGGGGCCTGGCTGGCAGTCAGCCGCTTCGCCGGCAGGGGCTTGGTTCTTGCGATGTTGAATACCCTGCTATCGCTACCGTCTGTGGTGGTTGGGCTGGTGGTGTATTTGCTGCTGTCGCGGTCCGGCCCTTTTGGTTTCCTGGGGTGGTTGTACTCTTTCAAGGCCATGCTGTTGGCGCAAACCGTATTGGTACTACCCATCGTTGTTGCGCTGGTGCGGCAGGTTGTCGAAGACGCCTACAGCGGCCACGGCGAGCAGTTGCGTTCACTCGGCACCGGCCCACGTTTGATCGGCATGTTGCTGGCATGGGACGAGCGCAGCGCCTTGTTGACGGTTGCTCTGGCGGCATTTGGCCGCGCCATCGCCGAAGTAGGCGCCGTGATGCTGGTGGGGGGCAACATGGACGGCTTTACCCGCGTCATGACCACATCCATTGCACTGGAAACCAGCAAAGGCGATTTGCCACTGGCCATGGGCCTTGGGCTGGTGCTGCTGGGCGTGGTGCTCGTGCTGCAGCTCTTGTTGGCTGGCATACGCGCTTGGCTGCAAGCAGTTGACGCCAAAGGGGCTGCACCATGATGGTCCCGTGCCTGCTGGATCTAAAGGATGTGCACGTAGCGCTCACACCACGCCACGGCGCGCCGTTGGCGCTGGACGGTATCAGCCTGCGCATTCACCAAGGCGAACGCGTGGCATTGGTGGGCGCTAATGGCAGCGGAAAATCTACCTTGCTCCGTGTCTTGCACGGTCTGCAAAAACCCATGTCAGGCCGCGTGGACAAGCCAACGCCCGCAGCGCAGGCCATGCTCTTCCAGCGACCGGTTTTGTTGCGCTTGAGCGTGCAAAACAACGTTGCCTTGGGACTGTGGTTACAAGACATGCCTTGGCGGGCCGCACGGATACGCGCCTTGGAGGTACTGGATGCAGCGGGCCTGGCCGATGTTGCGCAGCGCAGGGGGCGACAATTGTCGGTGGGCCAGACCCAGCGGGTGGCGCTGGCCCGCGCTCTGGCGCTGGAGCCACAATTGCTGCTGTTGGATGAACCCACTGCCAGCCTGGACCCCCATTCCAAACGCGTGGTCGAATCCACGGTGCAGCACTTTGTCGGCACGATGGTCTTTGCCAGCCACAACCTGGGCCAGGTGAAGCGGCTGGCAACGCGGGTGATTTATTTGGAGCAAGGGCGGCTATTGGCAGATCTGCCCGTCGAACAATTTTTTGACCAGGCCTGCTTGCAGGCGCATTCCGCCGAAGCGGCATATTTTGTAAAAGGAGAAGGCGTGTGACTAAATCTTATATGAATTTTCGGGCTCTAGCCCTCGTGAAATATGCACTACCTGCTATTATTTTTGTAGCGAGTGGCGCATTGCATGCGCAGGCACTGGTGATGGCATCCACCACATCCACCGAGCAGTCGGGCTTGTTTGCACACCTGCTGCCCGCGTTCAAGGCCGCTAGCGGCATGGATGTCAAAGTAGTGGCGGTGGGCACTGGTCAGGCCATCGACATGGGCCGTCGCGGTGACGCCGATGTGCTGTTCGTGCATGACCAAGCGGCTGAAGAAAAGCTGGTGCAAGAGGGCTTTGCCACCAAACGCATGGCGGTGATGTACAACGATTTTGTGCTGGTCGGTCCGGCGGCAGACCCGGTTGGCGTACGTGGCAAAGACATCCTGGCCGCGTTCACCAAATTGGCTGCGGGCAGCACCCCATTCATCTCGCGCGGTGACCGCAGCGGTACCAACGCGGCCGAGTTGCGCTACTGGAAGGCCGATGGCATGGACAAACCCAAGTTCGCCAGCTACCGTGAATGTGGTTGTGGCATGGGGCCAGCGCTCAATATCGCGGCTTCCACCGGCGCCTATGTACTGACCGACCGGGGCACCTGGCTCAACTTCCATAACCGCGCGGACCTGGTGATTTTGGTCGAAGGCGACCAACACCTGTTCAACCAATACGGCGTGCTGCCTGTCAACCCTGCGAAACACCCGAACGTGAATGCGGCTGGCGCGACGAAGTTCGCAGACTGGGTGACCTCGCCCGCTGGGCAGGCGGTCATCGCTTCGTACAAAATCGGGGGTGAGCAACTCTTCTTCCCCAATGCCAAACCCTGACTTAACCCCCCTTCCTGCAACACCAGCCTGGACCCTTTCCGACATTACCGCCTTGGTGCTGGCGGGCGGGCGCGGAATGCGCATGGGCGGCGTGGACAAAGGGCTGCAAGCCTTCAATGGCCATGCCATGGCGCAGCACGCAATGCAACGGCTTGGGGCGCAGCAAGGCGGCCACTTGCATGGAATCATCATTAACGCCAACCGCCACACCGAGCAATACCAAGCTCTGACCTTGGCTGCATTCAAGGCTGAGCAAGTGGTGGTGGTGCCTGACCGCGACACGGAATACGCCGGTCCGTTGGCGGGTTTCCAAGCGGGGCTCGACGTGTGCCGTAGCGCCTTGATGCTGACGGTGCCTTGTGACAGCCCCTTGTTTCCGTTGGACTTGGCGGTCCGCTTGCTGGCTGCCTTGACCCAAGCCGACGCCGACATGGCCGTGGTGCAGGCGCCAGAGGCCGGGCGGGACGGCACGGTTAGCCTGCGCAGCCAACCCGTGTTCTGCCTGATGCGATCCGCGGTCGCCGACAGCCTGCACGCCTTTATGGCAGCAGGTGGCCGCAAGGTCGATGCCTGGACCGCGCAGTTGCGGCTGGTGCAAGTAGCATTTGACTTGCCCACGGACGATCCCCGCGCCTTTGCCAATGCCAACACGCTGGACGAACTGCGCCAGCTCGAAAGCCCATGAAATCGCTGGACGAAATCGCACTGTCCCTGCAGGGCTACGACCCGCAATCCTTGCGCATGGCCGACGCCAACGCCTTTATCGCCCAACTGGTGCAACCGGTTAGCGGTTTTGAAGATGTCGCACTGCGCCAATGCAATGGCCGCGTGTTGGCGCAGGATGTGGTGTCCACCATGGCCGTGCCTGCCCATGACAATTCGGCGATGGATGGCTTCGCGTTTGATGGATCGGTATTGAATGAGCAAGCGACGTTGGTGCTGCGCAATGCAGGCACGGCATTGGCAGGCAAGGCCTGGAGCCGCAAGCTGCAGCCTGGTGAATGCCTGAAAGTGATGACCGGTGCCATTCTGCCCGCCGGGCTGGACACCGTGGTACCGCACGAAATGACCACGGTGCAAAGCGACATGGTGAGCATTCCGGCCGACCGATTGCGCCTGGGTGACAACCGCCGCCTGCGCGGCGAGGACTTGCAGTTGGGCGGCACCGCGCTATCAAAAGGAGAGCTGCTTACGCCCGCGTCATTAGGGCTGGCGGCCAGTTTGGGTGTGCAGACCCTGCCCGTAGTG
>JBDTAG010000400.1:0-6451 GCA_039924745.1 Rhodoferax sp. | reverse complement strand
GCAGGTAACGCCGGGAATATCGGTCAGCAGCTTGTGCGCCATATCGCGCTGCTTGAGCAGCCGCCCGCCCGGGCCCACCAGGTCATTGATGCTCTGGTAGCCGCCCAGCGCGGTCTGAATCGCCCATTGGCCGGGCACGTTGGAACACAGCTTCATGTTCGAGAGCATGTTCAGGCCCTCGATGTAGTCGGTGGCCGATTTTTTGTCGCCAGACACCACCATCCAGCCCGCGCGGTAGCCGCAGGAGCGGTAGCTTTTGGATAGCGAATTGAAGGTCAGCGTGAGCACATCCGTGGACAAACTGGCCATCGCCGTGTGCTTGATGCCGTCGTACAAGACCTTGTCGTACACCTCGTCGGCCATGATGACGAGGCCATGTTCGCGGGCGATCTCAACGATGCTTTTAAGCAAAGCATCAGAATACATCACGCCGGTCGGGTTGTTGGGGTTGATGACGACGATGCCCTTGGTCTTGGGCGTGATCTTGGCGCGGATGTCGTCCAGGTTCGGCATCCAGCCATTGGCTTCGTCACACAGGTAGTGCACCGGCGTGCCGCCCGACAGGCTGGTGGCAGCAGTCCACAGCGGATAGTCGGGCATGGGCAGCAGCAGCTCGTCGCCGTTGTCAAGCAACGCGTTGGTCGCCATGGTGATGAGTTCACTGGCGCCGTTGCCCAGATAAATATCGTCCAGCGTGACACCGACAATGCCCTGCTTCTGTGTCTCGTGCATGACGGCCTTGCGCGCTGCGAATATGCCTTTGCTATCCGAATAGCCTGCCGAATTCGGCAGGTTGCGGATCATGTCCTGCTGGATTTCCTCTGGCGCATCAAAGCCGAACACGGCGAGGTTGCCCAGGTTGAGCTTGATGATCTTCTGGCCCTCGTCTTCCATTTGGCGGGCCGCATCCATGATGGGGCCGCGAATGTCATAGAGCACATTGGCCAGCTTGGCCGATTTTTGAATGGTACGCACAAGTCCCTCCAGAAGTCGTTATCACAGGGCGAAACTATAATTTGACCACAGTTAGGCACGCATTTAGTGCGGTGCAGCATTCAAATTCACACAGGCAACACCATGAAATTTCTCCCAGACCCCACAGAATCGTCCTCCGTGACGGGATATGGGCCCGGGTGGGTCGCAGTGAATGGCGAGAAATACACGTCCAGCGTAGTGATCAGCACTCTGGCGGCGCCAGTTTTGTGGGAATGCGCGCAGTTTGATGATCTGCAAAACAGTCACTTTGAACGCATTGCACAGATGGATGTCGAGCTGGTGATTTTTGGCAGCGGTGCACGTATTCGTTTTCCAAAGCCTTCGCTGGTGCAAGCTTTGTACGCCAAGCGTATTGGCGTGGAAACCATGGATACGCAAGCTGCCTGCCGCACATACAACTTTTTGGCTGCTGAAGGCCGCAAGGTGGTTGCGGCCCTTTTGTTGTAAGCAGGTTTACCCTGAGGTCCTATGGTTTGCTTTTCAGAGTAAAATCGTGGGTTGCAGTCGAGGGTAAACAAACGCTGTCACGTTTGAGCCCTCTACTTTGACTGACACATCCAGAGCGAGACTAAAAGTACCATATGGCGATCGTTGTCAACAAGCCCCTACCTGAATTTGAAGCCAATGCAACCAGCGGCGTCAAGGTTAGTAATACTACCCATACCGGTCAAACCATGGTGTTGTATTTCTACCCTAAAGACAACACACCCGGTTGTACCACCGAGGCTATGCAATTCCGTGACAAATACAAAGATTTTGTGAAAGCCGGTGCCGCCGTATTCGGTGTGTCCCGCGACAACATGAAGTCTCACGACGAATTCAAGACCAAGCTAGAACTGCCTTTTGAATTGATTGCCGATACCGAAGAAAAAATGTGCCACATGTTTGGCGTGGTCAAAAACAAGATCATGTACGGCAAAAAGGTCAAAGGCATTGAGCGCAGTACCTTCTTGGTCGGCGCTGATGGCCTTTTGAAAGAAGAATGGCGCGGCCTCAAGGTTCCTGGCCATGTGGATGACGTGCTCAAGGCCGTCAAAGCGCTGAAGAAAGCCGCTTAAGGCCCTTGAATCTGTCGCGCCACGTGGCGGTGACATCTAGGTCATGCATAATGATTTGATGTCGTTGAACACCGCGAATGCGCCACAACAAAAAGCCGCCTTGGCTCAGGGCGGCTTTTTTTGCTTTTGCGATTCCCTTTTTATCCATTCCCCTTTCATGAGCCTCACCATCCATGCCACTGCCACCCGCCCCTACAAAACCTGCTGACCGCTTGCCTCCAAAGGCTTTTTCTGCCTCAGCCCGTAGTGTTACGCGCACCGCACCGAAAACGGCAAACGTAGAGGTTGCTAAAGCGCCCATAGCACGGCCGAACCCGGAAAAAATGCACGCCAAAGAGACGCCAAAGCGAGCAACGGCTGCATTGCTGGAAAAGTCTGTGCGAGAAGTGCCAGTGACACCCGCTTTAGTCCCTGTAGTAGTGCCAGTACAGGTCGAGACCCGCACAGGCACCGCACGTTCTAAAAAGCCCGTGCGCACGGGGCCAACCAAGCTGTTTGTGCTGGACACCAATGTGCTGCTGCACGATCCAATGTCCTTGTTCCGTTTTGAAGAGCACGACATCTACCTGCCGATGATCGTGTTGGAAGAATTGGACGGCCACAAAAAGGGTATGACTGAAGTGGCCCGCAATGCCCGCCAAACCAGCCGCACGTTGGACGCACTTGCAGGCGCCCCCGGTGCGGACATCACCGCCGGTTTTGAGCTGGCCAGTACCGGTCACCGCGATGCACGCGGCAAGTTGCTATTCCAAACCCAACCGCTCAATTACTCGCTGCCTACCAGCCTGCCGCAGGGTAAGGCCGATAACCAAATCCTCGGTGTCGTAGAGGCCCTGCGCCAGCATTACGCACCGCGTGAGGTCGTGTTGGTGTCCAAAGACATCAATATGCGGGTCAAAGCCCGCGCCTTGGGTCTAGCCACCGACGACTACCAAAATGACAAAACACTGGAAGATGGTGACCTGCTGTACTCCGGTGCTACAGCCCTGCCCTCAGACTTTTGGGCTACGCATGGACAAGCAGTGGAAAGCTGGCAGCAAGGCCAGCACACCTTCTACAAGATCGACGGTCCTGTTGTACCTAGCTTGCTGATCAATCAGTTTGTGTTTTTTGAATCGCCGGGCGAGCCCAGTTTGTATGCGCGCGTAACCGAGATCCGCGGCACCACGGCCGTCATCAAAACCCTGCGTGACTTCAACCATTTGAAGAACGCGGTATGGGGTGTCACCACCCGCAACCGCGAGCAGAACTTCGCGATGAACCTGCTGATGGACCCCGAGGTGGACTTTGTCACCCTGACCGGCAATGCTGGCACAGGTAAGACGTTAATGGCATTGGCAGCTGGCCTGACCCAGGTGCTGGACGACCGCCGCTACACCGAGATCATCGTCACCCGCGCCACCGTCAGCGTGGGTGAAGATATCGGTTTCTTGCCAGGCACCGAAGAAGAAAAAATGGGGCCTTGGATGGGCGCTTTGGACGACAACCTGGAGGTATTGGGCAAGACCGACACCAGCGCAGGTGAATGGGGCCGCGCAGCCACCAACGAGCTGATCCGCAGCCGAATCAAGATCAAGAGCATGAACTTCATGCGTGGGCGCACCTTCATGAACAAGTACGTCATCATCGACGAAGCCCAAAACCTGACACCCAAGCAAATGAAGACGCTGATCACGCGTGCCGGGCCTGGCACCAAGATCGTCTGCATGGGCAACCTAGCACAGATCGACACGCCTTACTTGACCGAAGGCTCGTCCGGCCTAACGTTTGCTGTGGACAAGTTCAAAGGTTGGCCACACGGCGGCCACATCACGCTGGCACGCGGCGAGCGATCACGCTTGGCAGATTTCGCCAGCGAAGTGCTGTAAGTTCAGTAGTCGCCACCACCACCAGACGCCAAGCTTTCAAACTTGGTGATCTGGCGCAAGAAGGCTAATTTAACCGTGCCCGTTGGGCCGTTGCGCTGCTTGGCGATGATGACCTCGGCGACACCCGGCTCTTTGCAAGCGTCCTTGGTGTAGTACTCGTCGCGGTAGATGAACATGATGATGTCGGCATCCTGCTCAATGGCGCCAGACTCTCGCAAATCGCTCATCATGGGTCGCTTGTCAGGGCGCTGCTCTACGCTGCGGTTGAGCTGCGACAGCGCAATCACTGGGCACTTCAACTCACGGGCCAGCATCTTCAAGCCCCGCGATATCTCGCCCAGTTCGGTTGCGCGGTTTTCGCCGTCACTTCCACTACCACTCATCAACTGCAAATAGTCAACTACGATCAATCCGAGTTGACCGCATTGGCGTGCCAAGCGCCGTGCGTTGGCGCGCAACTCGCTCGACGTAAGCCCCGCGCTTTCATCAATGTGCAAGGATATGGTGCGCAGCTTTTCAATCGCCTCCGATAAGCGCGGCCACTCATCGTCCGTCAGTTTTCCGGTGCGCAGATGACCCTGGTCGATGCGACCGATGGAACCGACGATACGCACCGCCAATTGGGCAGCGCCCATTTCCATAGAGAACACCGCTACCGGCAGACCTTCATTCAGCGCCACATGCTCGGCAATGTTGATGGCTAAAGCGGTCTTGCCCATAGAGGGGCGCGCGGCCAGCACGATCAGGTCGCCCGCTTGTAAACCTGCCGTCATGCGGTCCAAGTCGTAAAAACCAGAGGGCACGCCCGTTATATCATTCGGGTTATCTGCCATCTCCTGGACGCGGTCCAGCAGCTTGACAACCAGCGAATCCATTGCCTGGAAGCCTTGGTTGTTGCGCTTACCTTGCTCACCAATTTTGAAAATCTTTTGCTCAGATTCGTCCACAATTTCCGCTACGGGGCGGCCCTTGGGATTGAATGCATTGGTGGCGATTTCGTCACTGGCTGTGACCAGTTTGCGCAATAGCGAGCGGTCTCGCACGATTTCGGCATAGCGGCGGATATTGCTGGCGCTGGGCACATATTGGGCCAGCGAGTTCAGATACGCCAAGCCACCAATTTCTTCTGCCCTGCCCTGGCTTTGCATGTGTTCAAACACAGTGATCACGTCGGCAGGTTTACTGGCATTGACCAGGACGCCAATAGCAGCGTAGATCAGCCGGTGTTCGTACCGGTAAAAGTCGTTGTCCATCAGGATATCGCCCACACGATCCCACGCGGCGTTATCCAATAACAAGCCGCCTAATACGCTGGACTCGCCTTCGATGGAGTGCGGTGGCACGCGCAGTTGGGCGATTTGGCGGTCTTGACCGTATTCGTCTACAGGGGAAAGGACGGTGGACATGGAGTTTCCTTGAAGCCTTTGATGCTAAGCCATAGCCCAAGCTGCGGCAATGGCAATGGCTGGGAAGAAGCTGTGGAAAAGATGTGGATTGCCCGGGATAAGGCAACGCCGCAAAAACAAAAGCCGCCAGGGCGAACCCTTGCGGCTTTTTGTAACAGCACCAGCCTCTGAAGGCTGGCCTATTGTCAGGTGCTAATTAAGCGGTTTCGCCGTACACAGAAACAGTGATCTCAACCACTACGTCGGTGTGCAGAGCCACGGAAACCGTGTTCTCGCTCACGGTTTTGATAGCGCCCACAGGCATACGGATTTGCGATTTGACAACCTTGTAGCCATTCTTGACCAGCTCTTCAGCGATGTCAGAATTGGTCACCGAGCCAAACAAACGGCCATCCACACCGGCTTTTTGGGTCAGCTTGATGGTGGTACCAGCAAGCTTCTCGCCCAAAGCTTGGCTCTCGGCCAACTTAGCAGCTGCAGCTTTTTCCAGCTCAGCGCGCTTGACTTCAAAAGCAGCCTTGGCAGCTTCGGTGGCGCGGCGAGCGCGGCCCGAAGGGATCAAAAAGTTACGTGCGTAACCATCTTTAACCTTGACGATATCGCCCAGGTTACCCAAATTCACGACCTTGTCGAGCAGAATAATTTGCATGTTCGTACTCCTTAGATCTTGTGCTGGTCGCTGTAAGGCAGCATCGCCAAGAAGCGAGCGCGCTTGATAGCGGTGTTGAGCTGGCGCTGGAAAATCGCGCGGGTGCCGGTCAGGCGTGCGGGGATGATCTTGCCATTTTCGGCGATGAAATCACGCAAAGTGTCGATGTCTTTGTAGTCGATCTCTTCGACGCCGGTCACTGTGAAGCGGCAGAAGCGCTTGCGCTTGAACAGCAGATTTTGTGCTGGGCGCTTTGGGCGCTTGTCTTTACTGAATTTTTTGAACGTGGCCATGTGGGCCTCCTAAAAAACTAATCTTGCGAAAATTCTTGAATATGCAACACGATACTTTTACCGTGACGGGCGTTGCCTAAAAAACCGCTGAACCTCCAAACACTGCCAATGGGTTGTTTGACCAACCGCTCTGCCAATGCGCCGAAAGCAACTGCTTTCACTGCCACCTTGATTTGTCTGG
>JBDTAG010000399.1:0-4469 GCA_039924745.1 Rhodoferax sp. | reverse complement strand
ATCACCAATGCCGGCACACCCAAAATTGGCTACCTGGACCCCGCTGCCTACGAGCGCACCGTCAAGGTTCTGCTGGCCGGTGGCAGCTCGCCAGTCATCAAAAAAGATCCAGGCAAAGCAGCCATGACGCACGTGGTTTGGGACGCGGCCGCCAAGTAAACTGTTAGCTCGTCTTTTTGGTTCCAACCTGAAATCAGGGGTCGTATCCGCATCGGTGCGACCCCTTTTTTGATCCACATGAAATCACCCGCTAAAACCCCAAGCGCGCGCACCGCAACCGTTAAAGCGGCGAAAGCCGTCGCGATTGAGGACCCCATCAAGGGACAAATCCGCAAGTCCAACGAGACCCGCATCCTGGCAGCGGCTGAAAAGATATTTGCCCGTACAGGTTTTGGTGGCGCCACTATGGCCGCGATCGCAATAGCCAGTGGTCTGCCCAAGGCCAACCTTCACTATTACTTTGGCAGCAAAGACGTGCTGTACCGCGCCGTGTTGGCCCGCACGCTGAGCGACTGGCTGGCGCCAGCCCAAGGCATCACTGCTGATGCCGACCCGCGCACCGCGCTGGAACAGTACATAAGGGTCAAGATGGATCTGTCGGCGCAGTACCCCGACGGCTCCAAGGTGTTTGCCAACGAAATGCTGAACGGCGCGCCGGTGGTTAAAACCATTTTGTCGACCGAACTGCGGCCCTTGGTCGTTGAGAAGTCCGCCGTCATACAGGGCTGGATTGACGCCGGGCGCATGGCGCCGGTCGATGCCACCCACCTGTTCTTCACGATCTGGGCCGCCACGCAAACCTATGCCGATTTCGATGTGCAGGTCTGCGCCGTGCTGGGTCGCAAAGCCTTGACCAAAAAAGACCACGTGCGTGCCACGGAGCATGTGGTGTCATTGCTCATGCGGGGCTGTGGCTTGTAGGGAAAATGGGGCTCTAGCCCTCGTGGAATAAGCGTGAGTAGCTATCAAAATAATAGTAGTCAAAAATACCAGCGATGCATGGTCTTCTCGGGCGGAGGCTTTCGGTTCGGCATCTACCTGGGCATGTATGCGGCGGCCTGCGACGCGGGCCTAGCGCCCGACGTGGTGCTGGCCAGTTGCGGCGGCGCCATTGCTGCAGCGGTGATCCATACCTTGCCAGACCCGATAGACCAAAAGGCTTGGCTCGCGTCGCCCGAGATGCACCAGTTTTGGAGCGGCATCACACCCGCACCGGCTGCCACCATCCACCGTACGTTGCTGGGCGTGGCCAGTCGCGCTATGAACCGGCGCCCAGCGCCCGCTATGCCGGATCTGTTTGGCAACTACCTGTTCGCGCTGCCGGCACTGCCGCAACTGGCAAACCGAGTCGCATCCCACGGCCCTGACGTGGCGCTGGTGGGCAGTAAGCTGCTGTACGCGTCGGCTGAAGTGGGTCAGCTGCGCGGGAGACGCAAGCTGTTCGAACAAACTGTGTTTTGCGGTCCGCGTGCGGCGCAGTTGTTGCACGACACGCCCGCTCCGCTGGGCGCAGTCGAATGGGGCGATCAGAGCAATAGCGCCGTCGCGCCGCTTGTGGCAACCGACACCACCATGCCGCTGGACCAGGCGGCCCGCATCTCCGTCTCTGACATGTACTACTTCACCTGCCACCCGCACGGCGGCGCGCACTACATGGGCGGCGTGGTCGATTTGTTCCCCATCGAAATGGCGCACCAATTGGCCGACAGCGTGGTCATGGAATTCAAGGCGCCCTTTGACCAGGTGATGTCGGTGCCTGCGTGGCGCGCTGTGTTGGGCACCGATGCCAACCAGCGCTTACGGCACGTGCACGCCCAACATGCGGATGTGTGGATCGACACGTCCGACATCGAACAGGCGCTGGCCAAACCCTACTTGCGCAAGGTGCTGGCCTGGCGCGAAAACCGTGTGCGCCTGGAGGCGCCGCCCAGCTACGCCGTCTTCGTGCAGCACATGCAGGAGCATTGGAATTGGGGCTATGCCCGTGCGCGCGAAGCATTTGCGCGGGACAACCCGAGCACGCAGCAGGGTATGCGGTTTGTGAACCGGTACAACCGCTTGTGAGTTTTAGACGTTGAGGCGATGCATGGGTTTCAAACCGAGGCTTTAACATGCACGCCATGCCAACACTAGCAGCTTTGAACGCCGCATTCACCTTTGCAGAAACAGAACATGGTTGAGCGCCCCGATTTTCTGCTGTTCGATTTGGACGGAACACTGAGCGATCCGTTGGTTGGCATTGGGCGATCCATCAACTACGCGTTGTCACACTTCGGCTTCGAACCATTGGCTTTGACCGAGTTGGCTGCTTATGTTGGGCCGCCCTTGGACCAAACCTTTAGAACCCTCACCGGCGCCACGACCGAGGGCGACATCCACGCCATGGTCGCCAAGTACCGTGAGCGTTATGCCGATGTAGGCTATTCCGAAAATGTGTTGTACCCCGAAATCCCAGAAGCATTGAACGCTCTCGCGATTGCGGGTATCCCAATGGGCGTTTGCACATCGAAACGTGTAGATTTTGCAGAAAAAATTCTGACGATGTTTGGTCTGCGCGCTCACTTCGGATTTGTCAGCGGCGCAGAAATTGGCACGCACAAGTGGCAACAAATCGCAGACCTCCTTGCCATAGGAATGGTCAGCACATCGTCCATCATGGTCGGTGACCGCGATGTCGATATGATCGCCCCCCACCGCAATGGGCTACAGGCCGCAGGCGTTCTTTGGGGATATGGCTCGCGTGCGGAATTGGAGAAGGAGAAACCCCGATTTCTGCTGGAGCATCCCACAGCATTGGCATCACTGTATGGCGCTGCAACGCCTGCCGCAGCGCCATGAACACCGCTATCCATCTGCATCGGCAACACATCCGCTCAGAAATTGCCTCCATAACACCCGCCGACCCGCTAGAGCGGCAGCAGCAGGCCGAGGCGCTGGCATGGGTGGACTCCGGCGCCGAGTTGATTCGAATTGCAAAGCCTGCGACACCACCCAAGCATCTGGTCTCGTACTTCGCCGTGGTTGACGGTGGGAACATCTTGCTGGTGGACCACAAGAACGCGCAGCTTTGGCTACCAGCCGGTGGACATGTAGAGGTAGACGAACATCCACGTGAGACGGTTCGCCGCGAACTACTTGAAGAGTTGGGGTTTGCTGCAGCGCATGACATTGGCCCACCCTTGATGATTCCGTGCACCGACACCGTGGGCTTGACTGCTGGGCATACCGATGTGTCACTGTGGTACGTAGTGCACGCCCCGCGCACGCAAGCGATTCGGTTTGACGCCAGGGAGTTCAACTCTGTTCGGTGGTTCGCATACGCAGACATCCCACTTAGCCGCAGCGACCCACATATGGGGCGGTTCATCAATAGGCTATTGCAGTTGCCCCCACCATAACCCCCCAATAAAGTGCGTAACATCTTCAGAGTGATTCACCAACCCTGACAGAAAGGAATGCAATGCGCGCTCTGCCGTATAGAGCCCTTGTGTTTGCGGTGTTCTTGCTGGCATATACGGCACCAAATTTCGCGCAAACGCTGAGAATCGAAACCATCGAAGTTACGCCATTTGGCTTTACGGACTCAGATGGCAAACCAACAGGAATGATGTTTGAGATTGGTAACCGGATCGCTGAAGAGGCCGGCCTAAAGTACACCAACCATATAGTTCCTTACGCCAGAACTGTCGCCGACCTTGAAGGCGGTACCGCTGACTTGGTACTGCGCTATAGCAATGAAAAATTAACCCGGGTTGCAATTCAAGTGGTGTCCGTGGTCACCATGCCGACGATCATAGTGGGGCCTGCAGGGGTTAGCTACCCTTCGCTCGACGCATTGCACGGAAAGACGGTGGGCATGGTGTCCGGTGGAAGATTTGATGACAAATTTGACAGCGACGTAGACATTAAAAAATATGAAGTCCACGACTACGTGCCGATTCTAAAAATGCTCGTCGCCCAACGGATTGACGGCGCCATCGGCTCCAGTGTGGGGATCTACTACAGCGCAATGAGAGCGGGTATTGCAAAGGGGCAACTTGGTACGCCCCTGATTTTGAGCAACAAGGATTTCGTGCTGCACCAGTCCAAAAAAACAGCGGATCCAACAACAATGCGGGCACTGAAAACCGCCGTTGAAAGGCTCAACAGGCAAGGGGAAATCCGCAAAATCGTCAACAAATACATGGGCGAATACCCTTGGGAATCGGCGGGTGCCAGCAAGTAATTTACCCTGGCGACTTGATGGCCGGAAATATCCCGGCTCGTTGGCTTGGATCTAAGCGGCAGCCTTGATCAAGGCTGCCGCTTTCTCACCGATCATGATGGTGGATGACTGGTATTGTCTGTGGCCAAGTTGGGCGTGATGGACGCATCCACAACGGCCATCCCGTTGGGCTTACAGGGTGGAGGGAAATCGGAAGGTGCGCATTATTTCTTCGGCGCCCTCATATGGGGTCCCGATGCAACCG
>JBDTAG010000398.1:0-3047 GCA_039924745.1 Rhodoferax sp. | reverse complement strand
GGTCTATCGGCTTAACCATCGGCCCCGCAAGTGCCTGGGATACCGAACACCGCACGAGGTGTTTTACAACTTACCGGTGCGCCCACTTACACTGCATACCGTTGCGCTTTGTACTTGAATCTGCGAGGAAATACGTCTATAGCCCTCGTGATATATGAATTGGTTGCTACAAAAAATATAGTATTTTGTCGGGTGAATGTCTTTGTCAGACAAAAAATATTGGCTCTGTTTGTGAATTGGCTAAATGCAATACATGATTGTTGTAATGGCATTGCCGATATGACGCATATGATTAGCAACAAATTAGCAATCGCTTATCAACCCATCAGCCATGAAACATTTTCACCAAGTACCAAATCATTTTTTCTTTGGCATCTGTTTGATGCTTGGCCTAGGCGCTACTGCGTTTGCGCAGACCAGTTCAAGTGAATTGGAAGCCCGCGTGATTGTGAAATTCAAGCCAAACGCGGACATGTTGCGTGTGCATGCGCTGTCTGTTAACGCGAGCTCCAGTGAAACGACGGATGCCGTTACTGCTCGTGCCAATACCATGGGAGGGCGTTTGGGCGTTTCGTTGCGGGCCGGGCGGGCCTTGACCCAAGATTCGCAGGTTGTGTTTGCCAGTGGCATGCGTTCGGACTTGCTGGCTGAGCGTTTGGCTGGGCAACCTGAGGTGGAGTATGCGGTTGTTGACGAACGACGTACGCATTTCGCTATACCGAGTGACCCGCTTTACAGCTCTGGTCCGGCCATCAATGGCAGCATGGGCGGACCGGTTGTGGGGCAGTGGTATTTGCGGGCTCCTGCGGGGGAAGTCGTGGCCAGCATCAACGCAATCAAGGCTTGGGAAATCAGCACTGGCAGCTCACACATCGTAGTTGCCGATTTGGACACGGGCGTTCGGCCTGAGCACCCAGACCTTGCGGGCCGCTTGTTACCCGGCTACGACATGGTTAGCGACCCCCTTGCGGCCAATGACGGCAATGGTCGGGACGCCGATGCCACGGACCCAGGCGACTGGGTAACCCAAGCAGAGTCAGACAACATTAAAGGTACGTTTTCAGGATGTGACGCTACCAATAGCTCTTGGCACGGAACGATGACGGCCAGTTTGATTGGCGCCGCCTCCAATGACGGCGTTGGTATGGCCGGCGTAGCGTGGGGTGTCAAGGTGCTTCCGGTGCGCGTGCTGGGTAAGTGTGGTGGCTATGACTCCGACGTGATTGCCGGGATGCTGTGGGCGTCGGGGCTTGCGGTGCCGGGCGTTCCCCTCAATCCGAACCCGGCACGTGTGATTAATATGAGTTTGGGTTCCAGCGGTAGTTGTTCGCAAAGCTACCGTGACGCGATCGCTCAACTTTCGAACAAGGAAAATCCTACTGTAATCGTGGCATCCGCAGGCAACTCAGTTGGCCATGCAGTCAGTGCTCCAGCCAATTGCCCTGGTGTGATTGCGGTTGCTGGTTTGCGCCACATTGGTACCAAGGTAGGTTTTTCGGATTTAGGGCCTGAAATCACTATCAGTGCGCCTGGTGGCAATTGCGTCAACACTGGCGCCAACATGCCTTGCTTGTACCCCATCCTTGCGGCTAGCAATACGGGGACAACAGGTCCCGTCTCCTCGACTTACACGGATGCCTTTAATGCCAGCGTCGGCACAAGTTTTTCAGCGCCCTTGGTGTCTGGTACGGTAGCACTCTTGCTGTCAGCGCAGCCGATACTCACCCCGTCGGAGGTAAAAGTCATTTTGCAGTCCTCGGCCCGTCCTTTTCCAAGCAGTGGAGCCGCTGACGACCCGTCAGCAGGCCCCATCCAAGCGTGCCATGCACCGAATGGGCAAGATCAGGGGCAATGCTACTGTACTCTGGCTACTTGCGGAGCCGGGATGTTGGATACAGGACGCGCTTTAAGTACATTGGCGGGCATACAGAGTCACGATTGCTTGTTCAACTGGGCACAGAAAAATTACAGTGAACTTTTTTCAAGTCCGGCAGATTCACAATTTTTTGGCCCTTACTACTACCGTTACTATCCTGCGACCAATAACTATCTCGGGGTTTCTTCTGAAGACAACAAGGTGTATTTCTTGTCTGCAGACGTGATGCACGATGAAGGCCTTGCAAATGGCTGGTACACCACAACGAATTGCCGCTAGGGGATTGGCTTCTTAAAGCTACTCATACAACTCCGGAATATGCGACTTGCCTTTCTCAACAGCGCCAGACTTCGGCGGTTTAGAAAAAGCTTGCGCCAACATAGCACCGTTCCATGGCGCATCGTCGGTGTAGCAGGCGCGGTCCAGTTGTTGTAGCGGCAAAGCGTAGCGGGCTTCTTTCAGGCGTTCGGCAAGGCTGTTCAGTCCATGTGGAGGCGACTTTGGCCAAGTGGCGTTGGCCCATTCCAAAATGTGTTGTCGCGCAAGGCGGGGGTCGTTCGCGTTGCACGCCCGCTGTAAAGCCGATAGTGCTGCGCTGGGGCTGCGTGATGCGGCTGGTGTTGACTTGCTAACGACGGACTTTTCTGCATTCTTTGCTGGCTTATGCTCTTTCGCAGCGCGGCGCGTGTGCCACCAGAACAGCAGGGTGCCTATCCACAAAACGGACAGCGCAGCGCTTATCCATAGCCACGGCGTTGGTGCCATCAACCTGCTCTTGCTGAAGCTGCTTTCGTTGCTCGCAGTGTTGTTGGTGCCTATGGTCGTACTACTGTTGACCAATGGCGTGGCAGATGTGACTGACGTTGCTGTGGCGTTGGGCGCTGCACCGGTAAAGTTGTTAACCGCACCAGTGGCAGGTAAGATGTCAATGGCGTGTTCAGGTAGTTCTATGGTGTGTTGTGCGCGGTTCACCGTATCCCACCAGACCAGAGAAAAGGCTGGCAATACATAGTGTCCCGGGGCACTTGCAATCAGCGCGACGTCTTGGTCGCGGCTGGCACGTAAAGTGTCCCCTTGTAGACCTTCGTCGGTCTTGGCTTGGTCTGGGTATTTCTTGATGCCGTCTGGCACTGGCATCAGAGTGGACAAATCGGGGAATTGGCCAGCAGTC
>JBDTAG010000397.1:0-7321 GCA_039924745.1 Rhodoferax sp. | reverse complement strand
GCACGATGATTTCTCTTCCCTTTGCGTTCAACGGTGGTTTCAACATAGGACCCATTTTGGTAACGGCGTGTAATGAATGGCGCCGATTATCAGCGGTTTGGGCGAGAAGCGCGCCAGCGCCCCCAAGCCGAATGGACTATTGCGCTAATGCCGCCCAACTCTAATATGGCGTTAACCGCTATGTTGTTCCACCTGAAACCAAGCAGCATATCAACATGGTGGAACGACGATGCCCGCACCAAAACAAACACGCCCAAAACGACCATGCCGTATGCCGCACGGCGAGCGTAGCCGTCCAGTTCTTTGAGTCGTTGTCCCAGCCACGCAATGAGGCCAAACCCCACGACCACCAAGGCCACAATGAAAAGCGTTTGCACGGTGCGGCGCTGTGCATACCAGCCATAGTGCATCGCCAGATCCCGACCTAGCTCGGTCATCCAGGTTTGTAAATCCAGTTGCTTGTTGATACCCAATGCGGCCATGGCGAGCATCATTACGAACCAAAAGTGGCGGTGCGGAACAGGTGGCGCTTGTCGCTGGCACAGGTAGCACAACACCATGGCTGCTGCATAAGCAACAACCGTGATCCACCCCGTCGCATTGGGGTCGCCAATGCCCGGGTGCCAGCGGCCATCCATTGGTGTTGTCATCGGAAATCGTGCAATCCGCGCAAACTATCTGCCAAACGGAGCGGCCAACGGTTCGCCAACGAAAACCCCCTGTGCTGGCCAGGCCACACTGCTCCAATACGCCTCCAGTGCAGTGGCACCCCGTGCGTAGCGGGCCAACAAAATCTGCGGATGGGGAAATTTTTGGACGTGGTTACAAGGCTCGCTGACCGTGCCATAGCTGGCAGTGGCACCAGCGTCCAACCACTCCGTCGCACTCATTTGCTCGCCGCCACCCTGCAGCAGGCCACCAAAGGACGTCAAATGATCGGCAAGCGCACCAGGCAGCCAGTCGATAGCTTCGGGCTTCGCCAAACGAACCAGCCCCGTCTCGTACAAGAAAACGCGTGGCAGCGGGGCCATATCAGCAGCCTCTCGCCGCACAATTTGGAAGCCTGCGTTGGCAAACGTGCGCTGCGGTGGATAGACAGCGGCGCGCACGTTACGGGCCTTGTCTGGCGTACTGACAAACACCGCATTGGCTATGGGCACACCCCGTTTGCCGAGTTGTTGGTCCGACGCAATGCCCCTGTCTATCAGCGCCATTGCGTGCGCGATGCTGCCAGATGCCAGCAGCATGGACGGTCGCAAACCCAGGTCGGTCATGGGCCGCGCACTGGCGCTGCCAAACAAGCGGGAAGGGGCACTGGGTGCACACGTGTTCTGGCAGACCGCGGGTTGGAAACCCAGGGTCAGGGCTGACGTGATGGAGTTGCACTCCACTGCGTACGGCTCGGTCCAAGCCAAGGCCAGTGCCTGTACCTGTGGCCCCATGTGCGCGCGCACTTCTGTCGCCAAAGTCTCAAATTCGCTAGCGCTGAGGCTAGCCTTGACCGGCAGATTCAGCCGCAGCACTTGCTCCTCTGGGATGCCACGGCGCTGCGCGTAATACTCGCCTACCGCAACGGAATAGGCGTCTGCCGTGTTAATCACCAGACCCAAATCTTTAGCGGTTAGACGTGCTGGGCGCGGTTGCGCGCAAACGGCCGTGTTTGCGGCGCACACCAAAATTGAAAATGCTACTATTTTTGTAGCTATATAGCCATATTCCACGAGGGCTACAGCCTGATTTTATCTAAAGACTTCTGGATTAAAACGGAATGTCATCGTCCATGTCATCGAAGCCGCTGGCAGGCCGTGGTGGGGGTGCCTGGCGCGGTGCAGGGGCTGCGGCAGCGCGGGGTGCGGGTGCGCTGGGCGCCATGCGGCGGGGAGCGGGAGCGCCACCACCTTCGTCGCCGCCATCACCGCCAGGTCCGCCCATGCCTTCACGGCCACCCAGCAGCTGCAGCTCGGTAGCGATGATGTCAACAGTGTTCTTTTCGACACCGGCCTGGTCGGTGTATTTGCCGTATTTCAGGCGGCCTTCAACATAGATGGGGCGGCCTTTGCGCACGTATTCGCCAGCGATCTCGGCCAAACGGTCGTAAAAGGTGACGCGGTGCCACTCGGTGGATTCGATGCTTTCGCCGGTGTTTTTGTCTTTGCGGCGCGTGCTGGTAGCGATGCTGATGTTGGCCACAGCTTGGCCGGACGGCAGGTAGCGGATTTCGGGGTCGCGGCCGCAATTGCCGACCAGAATGACTTTGTTTACGGATGCCATGGTGTTCCTAACGGGGTTGGGGCCTTGAGGAGGGGAGTTTATCCGGCCTTGCGGAAAGCGGGATGCCAAAAGGGCCAACAGTCATTATCATGGTGGGTTTCGCATTCGACGCCCATCCTCTCTCTTTCGTAGGCCACGACCTTGAACTCTCCTTCTGACGGCACCTACCTTGCCCGGGCATTGCAGCAGCAAACCATCAGCATTCGCGGTGCGCGCACCCACAACCTGAAAAACATCGACCTGGACATCCCCCGCAACCAGTTGGTGGTGATCACGGGTTTGAGCGGCTCCGGCAAGTCCAGCCTGGCCTTTGACACGCTGTACGCCGAGGGCCAGCGCCGCTATGTGGAAAGCCTGTCCACCTACGCCCGCCAGTTTTTGCAACTGATGGACAAGCCCGATGTGGATGTGATCGAGGGCCTGTCGCCCGCCATTTCTATCGAGCAAAAAGCCACCAGCCACAACCCGCGCTCGACGGTGGGCACGGTCACCGAGATCCACGATTACCTGCGCCTGCTGTTTGCACGCGCTGGCACGCCTTACTGCCCCGAGCACGGCATGGCGTTGCAAAGCCAGACCGTGAGCCAGATGGTGGACGCCGTGTTGGCCCTGCCGCTGGACACGCGGCTGATGATTCTGGCGCCGGTGGCGCGTGAGAAGAAGGGTGAGTTTCTGGATGTGTTTGCCGAGATGCAAGCCCAAGGCTATGTGCGCTTTCGGGTGAATGGCAAGACCTATGAATTTGACGATCTGCCAACGTTGAAGAAGACCGAGAAGCACGACATCGACGTCGTCATCGACCGCATCAAGGTGCGCCCTGATTTGCAGCAGCGCCTGGCCGAAAGCTTTGAAGCCGCGCTGCGCCTGGCCAATGGGCGGGCGATTGCGCTGGAGATGGATGGCAGCGGTACTAGCGAAAATGATAGCGTCTCACGCAGTGCGGACGAGGGCTACAGCCCGAAAGAGCATTTATTCAATGCCAAGTTTGCCTGTCCCGTGTGCAGCTACTCCATCAGCGAGCTGGAGCCGCGGCTGTTCTCGTTCAACTCGCCGGTGGGTGCCTGCCCCAGTTGCGACGGCCTGGGTCAGACCGATTTTTTTGATCCTGCGCGGGTCGTGGCGTTCCCTTCTCTGAGCCTGGCCAGCGGCGCCATCAAGGGCTGGGACCGGCGCAATGGCTACTACTTCTCGATGTTGGAGAGCCTGGCCAAGCACTACAAGTTTGACATCGACGCCGCCTTTGAATCACTGCCAGAAGCGGTGCAGCAGGCGATTTTGCAAGGCTCGGGCGACGAGGAGATCAAGTTCAGCTACGTCATGGACTCTGGTGCATCGCAGGGCAAGAAGTTGACCAAGAAGCACCCGTTCGAAGGCATCGTGCCAAATATGGCAAGGCGCTACCGCGAGACCGATTCGGCCCTGGTACGCGAGGATTTGTCGCGCTACCGCAGCACCCAGCACTGCCCGGCGTGCGATGGCTCGCGCCTGCGGGTGGAGGCCCGGCACGTCAAGATCGGCGAAGGTGAACAGGCCCGCGCGATTTTTGAAATCAGCCGCTCCACGCTGCGCGAAAGCTACGCCTATTTTCAGACGCTGACCATGCACGGTGCCAAGGGCGATATCGCTGCGAAAGTGGTGCGCGAGATCGGCCTGCGGCTGAAGTTTTTGAATGACGTGGGGCTGAATTACTTGAGCCTGGACCGCAGCGCGGAGACACTCAGTGGCGGCGAGAGCCAGCGCATACGCCTGGCCAGCCAGATCGGCTCGGGTCTGACGGGCGTGATGTATGTGCTGGACGAGCCCAGCATTGGCCTGCACCAGCGCGACAACGACCGGTTGATCGAGACGCTGAAACACCTGCGCGATATCGGCAACAGCGTGCTGGTGGTGGAGCATGACGAAGACATGATGCGCGCCGCCGACCACATCATCGACATGGGACTGGGCGCGGGCGTGCATGGCGGGCGCGTCATTGCGCAAGGTGACTTTGACGCCATCCTGTCCAACACCGAATCGCTGACCGGCCAATACCTTGCGCAGACCTTGAAGATTGCCGTACCCAAGCGGCGTACCCCCTGGCTGCCCACGGTGATCGCGCAACCCTATAAACCCGCAGACAAGGGGCAACGCTACGTGCCCAGCCCCGCCGCCGTACGGCGTGCCGAGCGCGAGGCGCAACACTTGGCCACGCAGGGCGACCTGCAACGGCTGCGGGTGGTGGGCGCGACCGGCCACAACCTGAAAGACGTCACCGTGGACTTCCCCGTGGGGCTGTTCACTTGCGTGACCGGTGTGTCCGGTTCCGGCAAATCCACATTGGTCAACGACACGCTGTACGCTGCAGTGGCCCGCACCATCTACCGCGCCCATGACGAGCCGGCACCGCACACTGCCATCGAAGGCATTGAGCACTTCGACAAAGTTATCAACGTCGACCAATCGCCGATTGGCCGCACGCCCCGCTCCAACCCCGCCACCTATACTGGCCTGTTCACCCCGATCCGCGAGCTGATGGCCGAGGTGAACACGGCGCGCGAACGCGGCTACGGGCCAGGGCGCTTCAGCTTCAACGTGGCCGGTGGCCGCTGTGAGGCTTGCCAGGGTGACGGCATGGTCAAGGTGGAGATGCATTTCTTGCCCGACGTATACGTGCCCTGCGACGTCTGCGCCGGCATGCGCTACAACCGCGAGACGTTGGAGGTGCTGTACAAGGGCAAGAACATTGCGCAGATCCTGAATTTGACGGTCGAAGCGGCTTACGAGTTTTTGCACGCCGTTCCCACCATTGCGCGCAAGCTGCAAACGCTGCTGGATGTGGGCCTCTCGTACATCAAGCTGGGCCAGGCCGCGACCACGCTGAGCGGTGGCGAAGCGCAGCGCGTCAAGCTGGCGTTGGAGCTGTCCAAGCGCGATACGGGCCGCACGCTGTATATATTGGACGAGCCCACCACCGGCCTGCACTTTGCCGATATCGACCTGCTGCTCAAGGTGCTGCACCAGTTGCGCGACGCGGGCAACACCATCGTCGTCATTGAGCACAACCTGGACGTCATCAAGACCGCAGATTGGCTGATCGACATGGGGCCGGAAGGTGGGTCGGGGGGCGGCACGGTGCTGGGCGTGGGCACGCCGGAAGACATTGCTGCCAATCCGGCCAGCCATACGGGGCGCTATCTGCAAAGGCTGCTGTAGTGCATTGAAGCGGGCATCGTCTACGCTGTCCCATGTTATTGTGCGATGGCCGGTAGCCGAATACCATACGACTACCCCCTCGAACCAACCAGTCTTTTTTCATGCTTTTGTTTGAGCGCAATGTCGAAGTCGACCGCCTGGCAAAGGAGCTGGATAGCGCGCACGCGCCGCCAGACGCGCTGGAGAACCAAGTCACACTAGCGTGGTACTTGCGCCAACGAGACAACGCACAGGCTTGCGCCTTGACCGTCCAGGCCAGGGCCACTTTGTCAGCGATCTCGGCTACATTGCCACCCCAAAAATTGCAGCAACTGCAAGCCCGACTGGGCTTGGTAGACGCAGAAACCCATTGGCTGCTATCCAATTTTGAAACTGCCATGGACACCGCCAATCGTTCGTTGGCAGTCTTCACTGGCTGTGATGATGCCGTCGGTTGCGCAGATGCAAACAGCATCATGGCCTTGGTGCACTCTGGCCACGGCAATCTGCTGCAACGTGACCAGTGCCTGGTGGCCGCCGCAGAATACGCAACCTCGGTTGGCGATACGCAGCGGGTCGATTATTTCGAAGCCAATCGGGCGCGCTACTCCGTGTTGCGCGATGTGCGCCAAAGCAACGTCGTTTGGGATCAAAGGTTTGCAGACGATGTGTCGAAGTTTCATCCAGGCGTGGCAGCCAGCATCCATTCCTACTTTGCGACGCGGGATTACAGCACGGGGAATTTCGCAAGGGCTGCGCTTAGGTTTGACCAAGCTTTTGAAGCAGCCAATCAATCCGGTCAAGTGCTAGTCGCTGTGGTTGTCGCGGTCAACGCAGGAAGCACCTTTGAGTCCCTCAACGACCACGATGCAGCATTGGAATGGTTACAACGCGGCCTTGATGTGGCACGCACCACAGGCTGGGCCGTTGCACTAGGACCCTGTCTACGCCAGATGGCCGAAATCATGCATGCCATGGGTCGACTAGACGCAGCGCAGACCATGCTCGATGAAGCCATGCAAGTCTATGCACCCTTGCGCAATTCACGTAACTATGGCGCAGTTCTAACGTCCCTTGGCGAGTTGGCTCAAGCGCGAGGAGACTTTACTGGAGCATTGGCGTTTTACCGTCAGCAAGTCGAGCGCGCCCAGCGTTTGGGTCAGATCGACCAACTAGTGGAGGCCCAAACTGGCATGGCAAGTACTCTCCTGCAATTGGGAGAGGACGTAGAAGCCGAGGATGCTGTGGTTGCAGCGCTACACGCAGCACAGCACCAGGGAGCTGCCATTTTGGAGGTTAGCGCCAAACGCTTGCTGGCCCGTATCCATGCGTTTCGGGGAAATCGAGCTGCCGCGATGGAGTGTTTCGAGCAAGCACTGGCGACGGCTCGCAAGGTGGATGGCTATTTCATTCCCAGTGACCTGCTGTTAGCCCTTGCAGAAGAGTATGCACAGGTAGGCCGCTTGGCTGAAGCTTACCGGCATGCGGTGTTGGCCGGGGAAGCACGTGAACGTGTACTGAACCAAGAGGCCTCCAACCGTGCAACTGCCATGCAGGTGCGCATGGACACCGAACGTGCCCGCGCAGAGAGTGCATTCCACCGCAGGCAGGCCGAGGCCGAGACACGGCGCGCCGCTTTGTTGCAACAGACCAGCGACACGTTAAAGCTTCTGGGAGCCATTGGCCAGGAAATCACCTCGCAATTGGACAAAGAACATGTCTTTGGAGTCATAGAGCGGCACATGCATGGTCTGCTGGATGCGTCGAGCTTCTCTATCTATCTGATGGACCCCGACGGCCAAGGCCTGACGTCGGTTTATGACGTAGAAGAAGGTCAACGGTTGCCTGCCGACCATTTACGCATGGACAACACCCATTC
>JBDTAG010000396.1:0-4473 GCA_039924745.1 Rhodoferax sp. | reverse complement strand
GCTGCGGACGCACACGGGCGCGCGGTGTACCACACCAATGTGCTGATGTGCATCGGCACTGATTTTGCGATGGCAGGCTTTGGCATGGTCACCGACGCGCGTCGACGCCAACAAGTGCGTGATCGCCTGCTGGAAAACGGCCGCAAATTGATCGATCTGACAGAGGCACAAATTGGTGAATTTGCCGGCAACGCTCTGGAATTGCAGGGCACAGACGGGCGGCTACTGGCCCTATCGTCACGTGCTTTGCGGTCGCTCACTGCGGACCAAATACGGGCTCTGGAATCCTCAGTTGCGCTGTTACCGCTGGACGTCCCAACCATTGAGTTGGCAGGAGGTTCGGTGCGGTGCATGCTAGCCGGCATACACCTCAAACCACGCCCGACTACGCAGACGTGATGTCTATCCAGTTTGCTTACTTGTATTTGGCGTCAATGTCCCAAACGGCGGATTGAACCAGGCGCTGCACCATGGTGTCCAAGCCTACGCCGCCCTTGGCACTTTCGGAAATTCCCATCACGCTGCTACTCGTGGCTCCAACTTCCATCTTCAACTCTTTGTAGCCTTGGGCGACTTGTTCAGTCGTATTGGCGTTCATGATCTTGTAGCGCATGCCGATCAGCCAGACACCGGTGGAGTCGCCACTTTTGACGGAACCGACCACGTGACCCGTGGCGGCACCAGCACGTGTGCCAGACAAGGCGCCAATCAGTCCCCCAATGGCCTGACCATCAAAGCCCTTGCTGTTCTCGGCAATTTGTTCCGCTTTCAATATGTCGAACTTGACGATCCACTTGGTCGTTTTAAGCTTGCCGATCCGCATGGTTTTGCGGGCCTGCGCGACGTTACCCAGGTTGTAGGCAAGCGTAATTTCATTCAACAGCTTGCCCAGATTCGCACGCTCTAACACGGGAAAATTAGCTTGCGACAATTCAAGCTCACCAAAATCGGCAATGTTATTTGGCAGAAAGCGCTGGGTGAAGGTGGCATTGTTGCTCTTGATTTCGCCAGGTATGACGATCAGTGCAGGGCCTCTTTTGCCAACATTCTTATATTGAACTTCCTTGTAGGCGGCGGCGTCTGCGGCAGCGTTGGCTTGGTTGGACGTTGCACTTCCTGCAGTGGGTGAGGCGTTTCCAAAAGTGGGTCCACCGTTTGACGATGTCGCTGCTTGCTGCGATGCGTCTCCTACGCGGGGCGCAGTTTCCATGCATCCCGACACCATGAATGTCAGTGTCGCCGTCAATAAAAAAGTCGCCAATAGCCGTGTGCGCATGTCTGTCTCCATCCCTGTTAGTAAGGTCGCTTATCGGACCGTTCGGCGAGTCTACGACTTTTTAACGGGAATGCTTTACAAATGCGGGCCTATTTACAAGCACACGCTGCGAGTCGTGAATTTTTATAAGTATGTGCTATATATTAAATAGCATATAAATCATATTGCACGAGGGCTAGAGGCGGATTTCTTATAAACTTCTATTGGAAGAACTTATTTTCCCGGTACGATTTGTACGCTCTCTCGCAACAAACCTCCGCCTCCCACACTGCCTTCCACCCGTGACGGATTCAATATGCGGGCTTCACAGGCTGCGCGGTCATCCCCTTGGAAGGCAGTGCAACGATTCAGCGCATTGCGTGTGTATTGGTTCTGCGACTCGTCTATCAGTCCACCACGCTTGGCCGCTGCCAGTGCGTTGCGGGCTTCGGTACGGCACACGTTCAGCGCTTGGTTGGATTGGCCACTTTCGCACACAGCCATATCGTGCCGGTAGCGTGCTTGTGCGTCTGGGGATGCACTTGAAGGCCCTGCCATCGCGCCGGTGCAGATCAGCACCGAGCCGAGCAAAGTCAGGGTGAAATGGCGGGTAGTCGCGCGAAGAGTGTTCATGGCTTTATCCTTAATCGTCTATGAAAGAGGACCTGACACTACGCTTAAATCCACGGGTGATCTGTACGTCGGCGTACAGAACCTGGAGTCCGGCATCAAGATAATCAAATAATGAAGTGGACCCGTTTTTTTACATGGATCGCAGCCATCCTCGCGACGCCCATTGTGCTTGCAGTTTTGTATGTTTCTATCTTTGGATGGAACTGGTTGCGCAGCCCTATTGAGCGGATCGCTGAACACAAGACGGGGCGCCAGTTATTGATACACGGAGATTTGTCTTTGCACCTGGGTTGGCCTTGGCCAACATTGCGCGCTAACGCGGTCACTTTTGCAAATCCGCCATGGGCCCAAGAGCCGAATATGGTGTCCACCGATGCGGTCGAAATTAGCGTGGATGTGCCGCAGTTGCTGCGTGGGGCTTTGGTGTTTCCCACCGTTCATTTGGTCCAACCCACCGTTTTTTTGGAGCGCGGGCCGCAAGGTAAGAAAAACTGGCTGCTGGATGTCGCACAACAGAACGAGCAGTCGCGCGTACAAATCCTCCAACTGACGCTGGACAAAGGCACGCTAGGGTATGACGACCGCGCTGCCAAAACGCATATTCGTTCTGAAATTTCTTCGGTTGAACTGCCATTGGCCAACCAGATGAACGCGGCATCACCAGGCCTTGTCTTCAAAATCACTGGGAAATACCAAGGATTGGCGCTCACTGCAAAAGGCACAGGCGGTACGGTACTGGCATTGCGTGACGAAACGGCTCCCTACCCACTGGACATTGACCTGACTGCAGGGCGCACGCGTGTACAAGCAAAAGGTACAGTCACCGGCTTGGTTTCACGGTCTGCTGTCGACATGCACCTTGCCATCAGCGGTGACAGCCTGGACCAACTGTATCCCTTGCTCGGGATACCAGCGCCTGCAACCCATGCATATGCAGCCCAAGGGCATTTGGTGCACAGTGGCCTCACGTGGGGCTACGAAGGGCTGACAGGCCATATAGGCGGAAGCGATATCACCGGAAGCGTTCAAGTCGCAATCGGTGGCACGCGCACTGCGATAACAGCTGACCTGACATCCAAGCTGCTGGAACTGGATGATTTGGCACCTGTCGTGGGTATGCGCTCAACAGCCAAAAGTCCAACAACGGCGAATGTATCGCAGTCATTACCCGAACCAACACCACAAGCTGTTTCAGCAGCGCTACCAGCACCTGCTGGCGTATTGCCAGATCTCCCATTCAAGGCAGACCACTGGGGCAGCATGGACGCAGACGTCCGCCTCCGTGCCAAGCAAATCCGCCGCGCAAAAGAACTGCCACTGGATGATCTCAATGTCCACCTCGTTTTGCGCGACTCCCTGCTGACCCTGACACCCTTGGATTTTGGCGTAGCCGGTGGTCACCTGCGCGCCGAGCTGACATTGGATGGCCGCAGCAACCCCATACGTGCCAAAGCCCAACTGAAGGTCAGCAAGTTACTGTTGTCCAGGCTGCTACCGACCGCCGCTCTCAATCAACAGGCCAACATCGGCGAGATCAATGGTCTGTTGACGTTAACGGGAACCGGCAACTCCGTCCAGCAGATGTTAGCCACGGCAGACGGCAAGGTAGGGCTTTTGGTGCACCATGGCGAAGTCAGCCAGTTGCTGATGGAAGAAGCCGGATTGCACCTGTGGGAAATCCTGCAACTCAAAATGACAGGTGATAAACGCATCGCCCTGCGTTGCGCTGTTGCAGACTTCGACGTGAAGAACGGTCTGATGACCTCCAATGCATTTGCCTTCGATACCGCTGTTGCCACACTGCTGGGCAGCGGCAATGTGGACCTCGCACATGAAACGCTAGACCTCACGCTCACCCAGAAAACCAAGAACACGAGCTTGCTGGCTTTGACGACGCCTATTTACATCCGCGGCAGCTTTGCGCATCCCAGCGCGGGTATCAACAAAGGCAAAGTTGCCGCCCGCGCAGCCGGTTCTTTGGCTTTGGGGTTGCTGAACCCACTTTTGGCACTGATCCCCCTGATTGACCCGGGTCCGGGCGAAGACAGCGATTGCGCACAGCTTCTGCGCGACGCAAAGGCCCAAACGCACCCTTAAGGTGCATTCGGCTGTTGCCGGGGCACCACTGATGTCGCGCGGCGTGGCGCGCTACTTGCATAGGTCATGCGACAATTTCCTGACCCATTATTCAAGAAAAGAGCAACTCCATGCAGAAACACGCCGAGTCGGGCCACATCCGATTTTCACTCACACCGCTGATGGTTGGCATGGCACTGTTGTGCCCGATGGCGTTTGCTATCGCCCAGACCGTCGCACCAACCGAAACGACTGCTGCTGCACAAGCGGGCGTCTTGCAGGCCGTGACCGTGACGGCCGAACGCCGTGCGGAAAACGTCAAAGACGTGCCCAGTTCCATCTCCACCATCTCCGGCGAAAAATTCGACGTTTTGAACACCGGTGGACTGGACATCCGCATGCTGTCTGGACGCGTGCCCAGCCTGAACATCGAGTCCTCGTTTGGGCGTGCTTTCCCCCGCTTTTATATTCGCGGCTATGGCAATACAGACTTCCGCTCCAACGCATCT
>JBDTAG010000395.1:0-5539 GCA_039924745.1 Rhodoferax sp. | reverse complement strand
GGCGTGAGCTGCCTAAATTGGAGACTTCCATTTGGGCTGAATCAGAGCGCGATACCGCCGAAGGTATTGCATGCAACACCGGGCAAAGCAGTTGCAAGCTTGGAACCAAAGGGAGCATGGTCCAAGTGCCCGTTTCCGCCCAAGACGAGCGCCACCGCCAAGAAATTTTTACGACTACAGTTTTGCCACGCTGGCTGAAGCGATGTGGAGTGCGCTGCAGTGACGTCTGGAAACAGACAATCGGTCCTGCGCGCAAAATCCCAGTACCTGCCGGCCCATGATGGTTGCCTCAGCGGCACGTATCCGGTTTACTGTTTGGGGCCTGGTCTCGGTTTTGCTGCTGGCCTTGGCCGCAGGTGTTGCCTACCAGATCTGGAATGCACGCCAACGGGCATTGGCCGATAGCGAGGCTCAGGCCACACGTTTCATTGCAGGAGCCGAAGCTGCATTCAACCGCTCTTTGCTCAGCATTGATGTGCTGTTGGCCGGGACCGATGAATTTTTGGGGTTGTCCAACACGGTGCCCCAATGGGTTAATCCTGTAGCTGCCAACCATCTTTTGAGCAATGCCGCGAGCCAGAACATGATGGTGCGCTTTGTTGCACTGGTCGATGAAAAAGGCCATTACTTTGCCTCTTCTGAACCGCTGGGTACGGTTGAGCGGCGTGAGCTTCCGCAGTCGTTTATCGAAGACGCGTTTTCGCAGCCCATGTCGACGCTGGTGACGAGCAACCCAGTCGACAGCACTTCGAGTCTGGAGCGCGTGCTGTATTTTGGACGCTATATCCGCATGGCAGATGGTTCCAGACTATTGGCCGTGACGGAAGTGCCTGCAGCTATGTTGACCACGGTGTTGATGCAGGGAACGGACATTGCCGGGCTGGAAGTAACGCTGGAACGCGGCAACGGTCAGTTATTACTTGGCATACCCGACCACGATACGCGCAGTGTGACTGCACATATTCCGGCATTGAACGCCCACACGGATGCCAATGATCACCCGTTGAACAAGGCGCGCTTGAGTGACGTGCCAGCCTTGGTGATTACACGACCGCTGTTGTACCGCGACCTTTGGATATCGGCCAGCATTCCGCTGGATGCTGCGCTGGCCAAATGGCGTTTCGACCGGAACGTGTTGTTGTCGGCATTACTGCTGTTTGGTGTGTTGTTGCTGGCGGTCGGCGGCTTTGTGGTGGATGACCTAAACCGCATTGCTGCTGCGCGGATGGCCATTGCCCAATCCAAAGCCACACTGGACCAGGCGTTGGAGTCCATGGTCAGTGGATTTTTGCTGCTGGATGCCGAGAATCGGGTTGTGCAATGGAACCGGCGGTTTGAAGAAATTTTTCCTTGGATGATGGGCAGCATAGCTGCCAAGCTGCCGTTCCAGCAGATATTGGAGATATCGTCTAGCCATCATTTGCCGCTGGAGTCAGATGCGCAGCGCACGCGTTGGGTGGAGGAGCGCATGCAGGCTCAACTGGCGGACGCCATACCCCACGAGCAAATACTGCCCAACGGCCAACATATCGAGGTCACCGAGCGTGTCACCCCTGAGGGCGGCATGGTCATCACTTACCACGATGTAACGGCGCTGCGGCGCGCCAGTGCGGAGATCGAAACACTTGCCTTTTACGACGCGTTGACGGGCCTGCCGAACCGGCGTCTGTTGCTGGATCGCTTGACCCAGGCCACAGCCGCTGCGGTCCGTTCAGGGCAACTGGGTGCACTGCTGTTTTTGGATCTGGACCACTTCAAGCTGGTGAACGACACCATGGGTCATGAGGTGGGTGACCGTTTGTTACAGCAGGTCGCCCAACGATTGAAAGCCTGTGTGCGCGATGCCGATACCGTAGCACGGTTGGGTGGCGACGAATTTGTGGTGATGCTCAAGGACTTGTCCAGCGATATGCGCCAAGCAGCCCAGGTGGCCCAGCGCATTGGAGAGGAAATGCTTTTGACGCTGGTTCAGCCCTACCAGTTGGGCGATCACCCGTATCGAAGCACTTGCAGTTTGGGCGCGACATTGTTCGGTAGCGAAGCACACAATGCTGGTGAATTGTTGAAGCAGGCTGACATAGCCATGTACCAGGTCAAGGCACAGCGTGGCAATGCGCTGTGCTTCTTTGACCCGCGAATGCAGGCCGTCATCAGCGACCGTGCGCAACTGGAAGTGGACTTGCGAGAAGCGCTGGCGCAAGACCAATTCCTGTTGTATTACCAGCCGCAATATGGTCAACAGGGGAACGTGGTGGGCGCAGAGGCGCTGTTGCGTTGGCAACATCCGCAGCGGGGTTTGCTGGCGCCCGGTGCGTTCATCGTGGTCGCAGAAGAGAGCGAGTTGATTGTTCCCATGGGTGCCTGGGTTTTGCATACCGCGTGTCAGCAACTGGCCACCTGGCAGGGTGATGCGCAACTGGGTGCATTGCAACTATCGGTCAATGTCAGCGCACGCCAATTTCGTCAAAACGACTTTGTGCAAACCGTGACCGATATCGTGCAGGCCGCCGGTATACCTCCCCACCTGCTCAAGCTGGAGTTGACCGAATCGCTGATGTTGGACAAGGTGGACGACTGCATCGCCAAAATGGGTCAACTCAAAGCCATCGGAATTCGGTTTTCGCTCGATGACTTTGGCACCGGCTATTCGTCGCTGGCCTATCTGACCCGCTTGCCGTTGGACCAGCTCAAAATCGACCAGTCTTTTGTCCGCAACTTGGGCGTGCGCCACAGTGATGGGCTGATTGTGCAAACGATTGTGGGTATGGCGCGCAGCCTGGGGCTGGAGGTCATGGCCGAAGGGGTTGAGACCGAGGCACAAAAAGAGCTGTTAGCCCATTACGGCTGCGAGCTATACCAAGGTTACCTTTTTGCCCGACCGGGACCGGTGGAGCAGTTGCAACTGCAAATGCAGGCATAGTCCATGGCATAGGTTTTACCACCGGGCTGCTGCGAGCAAAGACGTGCCAGATGGTCTGCGCAGCACACACGAGTGGCAAGTGTGGGGTCGGCAGCTACCGTCTCGAAGACAGCACGATACCTGCCACTACTAACAAAAATGCCAACGCGTGGAACAGCTGCGGCGCCTCCCCCAAAAAGGCGGCCGACAACAGTGCAGTAAAAAGTGGCGTGAGGTTAATGAAAAACCCTGCAGCGGCTGGCCCAGCACGTGACACGCCGGCACCCCAAGAAGCATAGGCCACAACCGCTGGGCCCACGGCGATAAACAGCAAGGCGCTCAAAAGTGGCCAACCCCAATGCAAGCGCGCATCTGTCATGGTCCACTCGGCACCGGCAAACAGCAAAGACCAGCCCAACCCAAACACCACTTGGCCCATCAGGAACGCGGCCCAGTCGGCGCGTAGCGAAGCAGACTCTGGCGTGGGGTGTGCCAGCATCCAGCTGTAGTAAGCCCACCCCATGCTGGCCAGCAGTACATACAGGTCGCCTGCAACCAAATGCATACCCAGCAACAGCGTCCACTGACCCCGGCACAAGACCAGCACAACGCCTGCTATGGACAGAACGGCACCCAGCATTTGCCGGCCAGATGCTCGTGTATTAAAAAAAACCCTGCCAATCAGCAGCATCCAGACCGGTATGCTGGCGCCCACAAGCGTCACGTTGATGGGGGTTGAAGTCGTGAGCGCGAGGTAGAGAAGAGCGTTGTAACCGCTGGTGCTGAACAGCGCCAGAGATACAAAGCGTCGCCATTGTGGCCACAGCGGACTGTCGCGCCGCAGCACGCTACCTGCAAACGGCAACAACAGTACAAAGGCGAAAGCCCAACGCAGCAAATTCAACGTCATTGGCGAAATGAGCGGGCTGACGACCCTCCCTACGATCGCATTGCCCGCCCACAGCAAGGGTGGTATGGTCAGCAGCAGAGCGGCAGCGGGGGTCAGGCGTTGGTTCATGGCTCCACTTTACTTTGCCAATGCTTGCACATTGCTGGCGGGCGAATAAGGGCTTGCGTTTCGTGGCACCATTACTCGTAGTTGCCCAAGATGGGCGGAAACAACTACTGCAGGAGATCGCCCCGTGAGCCAAAACCAATCCCGTGCCATACGTATTGACCAGCATGGCGGGCCAGAGCAGCTCAAGCTGGTGCAGGTCACCGTGGGCGAACCCGGCCCCGGCGAGATTCGCATTCGCCACAAGGCGGTGGGCCTGAATTTCATCGACGTCTACCAGCGCAGTGGCCTGTATCCCATGACCATGCCGCTGCAACTTGGCATGGAGGCCGCGGGCGTGGTTGAAGCGGTGGGCGACGGTGTGACGCATTTGCAGGTGGGCGACCGCGCGGCTTATGCCAGCCAGCCCGCTGGCAGTTACTGCGACCTGCGCGTGATGCCCGCCAAATGTGTCTGCAAGCTGCCAGACGCTATTTCCTTTGAGACTGGTGCTGCCATGATGCTCAAGGGCCTGACAGCCCAGTACCTGTTGAAGAAGACGCTGCCCCAAGGCGGCCTGAACCCGGGCGATTTCGTGTTGTTCCACGCCGCAGCGGGTGGGGTGGGCCTGATCGCCTGCCAGTGGGCAAAGGCGCTGGGATTGCGGCTCATTGGAACCGCGGGTTCCAAAGAAAAATGTGCTCTAGCCCTCGCCAATGGTGCAGAGTATGCTATCAATTATGCAGCGGAAGATTTTTTGGCCGAGGTCAAAGAAATTACCGGCGGCAAAGGCGTAAAGGTCGTCTACGATTCGGTGGGCAAAGACACCTGGGACAAATCGTTGGACTGCTTGGCACCTTTTGGTCTTATGGCCAGCTTTGGCAATGCGTCTGGACCGGTGGCGCCCATGGCGCCTGGCATGTTGGGCCCCAAAGGCTCGCTGTACCTGACGCGCCAAACGCTGTTTACCCACATCGCTACCCGTGAAAGCACCCAAATCATGGTAGACGATTTGTTTGGCATCGTTGTCAGCGGGAAGGTAAAAATCCATATCGACCAGCGCTTTGCGCTGGAAGACGTGCAGCAGGCCCACCGTGCGCTGGAGGCTCGACAAACCACGGGCTGCACGGTGCTGACCCTTTGACCGAGGTCAACACAGCTGCCCCAATACAATGGCGTAATGCGTATTCAAGCATGCGCGACCCGCCGCCATGCCCTTCGGCTTACATCTTTGACACCACCCCACATGAAAACCAGAATCACACAGCACCTGCTTTTGGCTGCGGCCTTCGCACTGACTCCATGCGCCGCTGTATGGGCCCAAGGCCTTCCAACCGGCCCATCAGTCAGCGCGGCAAGTGCAACACCCCAGAGCGAAGAACGAGCCAAAATCGACCGTGCCCTCAAGGAAGACGGCAATTGGTATTTCTCGTGGGGCTATAGCCGCCAGCAGTACGCGCCGTCCAATATCCATGTGTCACAGCCCAGTTTGGGCAACGACTTCACAGTGAACCAAGCCGCAGCTAGCGACTTTCCCTCCAGTGTGTCCGACACCTTCAGTTCATTGGTTAAGTTGGATCTGACCAATCCACAGGAGAACGTCCGCGTCGGCAAGTTCATGAACCCTGAGAAAACCTTTGCGCTGG
>JBDTAG010000394.1:0-3681 GCA_039924745.1 Rhodoferax sp. | reverse complement strand
GAAGGCTCAATGGGTAGGCGACATACCAGCGCACGCAGGTCAACATCACCTCAAGTGGGTAGTGCAACCGTTTGAGGACCTTGCGAAGGGTGCTGTTGATCAGAGTTTGGCGGAAATCAAGCATGGCGCAGATTGTCGCTCGGCCTTACTGCAACACAACCCCGCAAGTAGGCCAGGATCGTCTAATGTGAAGTAGGCCATCCCACTCTGGTGCTGTTGCACCAAGGTGGTTTTACCGCATTGGCGCGGACCATTTACCAATACAACAGGGGTGTCTAGCAGTGACTCGGAAAGTCGCGCATCGAGATGTCTTGGATAGAGGGCAATGTCTGAATGGGTCGTCATAAACGTGGCATAAGAAACCGTCCATTAGGGAATTTATACTCGTCCAATATGGATTATTTAATCGTCCATTATGGATTGAATTACTCTAGCCAGCCAATGGTAAGTGTGTAAAACAATGCTTGACACAGGATAAACGAACCGCTCAAAATTTATACACCTCTACCTCCGGGTAGTTCGTCGTGCGGCATTTGCAAAGACACGGCATGTCAATCTATCAGGCCTTATGGGTGTCCTGTCCGCATGCCCGCTGCGCTCCCGGCATCAAACTTCAACCCCGTTTTTCACGAAGTTCGCGCCGGATGATGACGAAGACCTCTGCGCGCGCGGATTTCTTCGGTATCGCGTTGCCCGTTTTTTAAGCAATTTCCAGCATCAAGATGTGTCACCTCCTGCCTTCGGCAGGCATTGAGTTTTCAGCAGTGGTTTAGACGGACAGCGTGCTTTGCGCTAACGGCGCATGCAATAGCCGACCATCAACCCATCCAATGCTTGCACCAGTACCGCCCGCTTCGGTGGTCGTTGCAGAACATCCGTCTTGCTCAACCCATTCCACTTCTCAGCGGGCGTCAGCCCATCCAGGTTCTGATGCGGGCGGGCATGGTTGTAGAACAGGGCGAATTCTTCCAGCGCCGATTGCAATGCTGCCCTGGTCGGAATGACCAATTGCCGCAGCAGCGGCTTGAGCGTCCCGAACAGCCGTTCGATTCTTCCGTTCTGCCATGGCGCGCAAGTCTTGATACGTTGATGCCGAATGCCCACCAGTTTCAAGAAGGTGGTGAAGACCCAACTGGTAAAGATGATCTCGTTGTCCGTGCGAATGCGGGTCGGTTTGCCATGCTTGCCAATCGCCAGGCACAGGTAGCCCAGCAGCGTCCAACTGCGCTTGTTAACCAGCGTCTGCAAACAGGTGACCAAGCGAGAGCCGTGGTCCAAGATTCCAAGCGCCATTTGCTGCTTGCCACTGGCGTCGATGTAGAAGGTAAGGTCCATGGCCCAAATGGCGTTGATGGGTACCGCCAGGGGTTGCCTGTTGCGCATCTCCTTGCGCAGGCAAGCCAGTGCGTATTGGTTTGCCTTCAGGCATTCGGATACGAAAGTCTTGCCAACCGTGCAGGCAGAAGTTGCGGCATGCAAGCCATTGAAGGTGTCGGAAATCTTGCGGCAGGAGCCTTTCTTCCACATCAGTGCCTTGAGCCGCAGCACTTCTTGGATGACCCACTCGGGTTTGCGCCGGGAAGCATGGGCGGGTTGTTGTTCGTCAACGTCTGCCGTGGCACGCCGTGCAAAGCGGCGGAATTCGTTTGCGACCCCATACCAACTTCGCCACCATGCAACACCCAGACACCACAACCACAGCAAACAAACAAACACCGTCACAACCCACCCCAGACCAGTAAAGGTCGCAATGCTAAACGCTATGGTTTATGTAGCGCATAATGCAGACTCCACGAGGGCTATAGCCAGTTTTTCATAAATGATTTGGTAAAATGGCGCCATACAAAGAAGCCGCTGAACACGCAGCATGAATACCCAAACCTACCGCCTAGTCTTCAACGCCGCCCGCGCCTGCATGGTGGCGGTGGCCGAGACTGCGCGTGGGTGTGGCAAGGGTGGACGGGCAGGGGGCACGCGGGTAGGGCGTCGCAAGCAGGTTTGGGCCAAACGTTGTAAGCAAAACAGGCCTGTAGCCCTCGTCGGATGGACATACTCCGCTATTCATTCAGGAGTATTTGCCCAGTCAACCAGCAACACCAGCAACGACCGCTTAAAAGGCGCAGTCACCTTGAAGGCGGGCTACGACGCCTATAAGTTCGCAACCGCAGGCGCAGCAGATGCAACCAAGTCAGCTGGGGACTTTACAAAGAGCCTGGGTGCCGATGGGGCCAAGGCAGACCCCAACAGCGGCTCTTCGTTTGGCATCAGCTTCTCTGTGGGCATCAACTCCAGCAAGCAAGACAACAGCAGTGCCACCACCCAAAGCCGCGGCACCAGCATCCAGGCCAATGATATTGCAGTCACCGCCACCAGCGGAAACATCACCGCAACCGGTGCCAAGCTCCAGGGTGAAAACATCAGCCTGGACGCAGCCAAGGACATCAACCTGATGGCTGCAGTCTGTTGAGGCTAGCGTAGATTTGACACTGGATGCCAGAATTTCGTGACACTGCAGCGCATCCAGAAAGCGAGAATTGACGAGGCATGCGGCTAAGTAGCACTATGTCTGTTGATGTTGGCACACCTTGTCAAATAGACACTGGCGATCACACCCATGGTCATGCAATCCTTATGGACACCGAGAGTTTTAAAGTACTAACAACGTATATACTTTATACATATCTTTAAAAATCGGAGTTCATCATGTCAAAGGAAGCCGTATTCACAATGAAATTGGAGCCTGAGCTGCGCGCCCAGTTCGTGGCTGAAGCCGAAGCGGCCCACCGGCCAGCTTCACAGATCGTGCGCGATCTGATGCGGGAGTTTGTGGAGCGCCAGCGGGAAGCCAGGGAATACGACACTTTTCTCAACCGCAAGGTTGAAACTGCCAGGATATCGATGCGGGCAGGGCAGGGCAGATCCAATGAAGAGGTTGAAGCCGTCTTTGCTGCTCGGCGTGCCAGCGCATCGGGCCAGGCGTGAGGGTAATTTGGACACCAGAAGCGCAGCAGGATCGTGCCGACATTTGGGACTACATCGCCGCCGACAATCCGAGAGCTGCCGCCAACATGGACGAGCTTTTCAGCGATGCTGCAGCCAGGCTGATGGATCACCCAAAGCTCGGCAAAGTCGGCCAGATACACGGTACTCGTGAACTGATAGCACATGCCAGCTATCGCCTGGTGTACGAGATCGAAGATGAAACGGTGTGGATGCTGGCCCTGGTGCACACCGCCAAGCGATGGCCACCACTGCAAAGCTGAACTGGCTACACGTAGCGAATAGAATCCCGGCGGGCGCAAGCCCACTTGCTTTACCTCCCTGAGCGAGTCCGTTCCAAACGGTTCAATCCCGGCCTCGATGCCGGGATTTTTTTAGGCTACGATTCCCTGCATTGATCTACCAACAAGGGATTGGCCATGAAATATCTAGGCATCTGCGGCGTACTTTCGTTCTTACTTGGCGCCTGCGCCATGGTTCCCGTTCAAGACCAAACTTTGGTAAATGCCACCGGCGGCACCATAACCTGCAAGCAGGTCGGTGCAGGCGTGGTTTCTTCTTCGGTAGGGAAGAATCGATTCGATGAATGTGTAGCCAAAGCGCGAGCTGACGGGTACAAGTAGGCGTTCCACGCCCAAACCGGCAGAAATTTCAGACGGCGTGGGCACATATTGCCAGCGC
>JBDTAG010000393.1:0-2797 GCA_039924745.1 Rhodoferax sp. | reverse complement strand
CCTTGGGTTTTTTGGTGACCATGTGGTTGTGTCTTTCTTAATACAAATCGTGTGCTGGCAGGTGCCGGTAAAAGGCCGTCACAGCCGCATCAGTTCAAGCAGCCGAGCGTGCGCCCGCGGCCAGTCGGCCAGGCCGCTTTCAGCATTCAGATGGCCGCGCGCGCCGGTGCCGACGGCTTCCGCGCCCCAGCCCTTGGCAAACACCTGCGCGCGTTCCGGGCTGCAATACGGATCGTTGTTGCTTGAAAAAAGGATGCTTTTGAACGGCAGTGTTTGCAGCGGCATGGGTGGCCAGCTGGGCAGCATGTCGCGCACGTCGTCGCGCTCGATGTCGGGCGGCGCGGCCAGCAAGGCGGCTTTCACGCGTGCGGTGTTTTTGGAATGCGCAGCCCACGCCGCCACATGGACGCAGCCCAGGCTGTGGGCCACCAGCACCACTGGCTCGTCGCATGAAAGCACGACATCTTCAAGCCGCGCGACCCAGTCGCCGCGCAGCGGCCGCATCCAGTCGTGCTGCTCCACACGCGCGTAGCCATGCGCCTGCTCCCACAGGCTTTGCCAGTGGCCGGGCCCGCTGTTTTGCCAGCCAGGCAGTAATAAAACGTTGCGCGGATTCATGCAGGGAAAGTAAATTTGCTACTATTTTGATAGCTTCCATGACCCGTCGTTATTGGGCTACAGGCATATTTCATACCTAAAAACGGCTCAAAAAGCACTGTTTTCACATGTTTTTGATGCGGTTGACCATTTCTTCGGCGAAGGTCACAAACGCCTGGGCGCCCTTGGACGACGGGTCGAACACCACGCCGGGCAAGCCGTAGCTTGGCGCTTCCGCCAGTCGCACGTTGCGCGGAATGACGGTGTTGAAAACCTTGTCGCCGAAGTGCTCCTTGAGCTGGTCGCTGACCTGCTGCTGCAAGGTGATGCGCGGGTCGAACATCACGCGCAGCAGGCCGATGATCTGCAGGTCCTTGTTCAGGTTGGCGTGCACCTGCTTGATGGTGTTGACCAGATCGGTCAGGCCTTCCAGTGCAAAGTATTCGCACTGCATGGGCACGATCACGCCATGCGCGCAGCACAGCCCGTTGAGCGTCAGCATGCTCAGCGATGGCGGGCAGTCGATGAGGACAAAGTCATAGTCCTTGTCGACCTCGGCAAGCGCCAGCTTGAGGCGCTTTTCGCGCCGCTCGATATCCACCAACTCGACCTCGGCGCCGGCGAGTTCGCGGTTCGCACCCAGGATGTCGTAGCTGCAACCGCCGGCTTTGAGCTTGTCGCTTTGGGCGCGGGCTTCGGCGATGGTGGCCGACTCCAGCAGCACGTCGTACACCGTCAGCTCCAGCTTGCGCTTGTCCACGCCCGACCCCATGGTGGCATTGCCCTGCGGGTCGAGATCAATCATCAGCACACGCTGCCCCACCTTGGCCAGCCCGGCGGCGAGGTTAACGGTGGTGGTGGTTTTGCCGACGCCACCTTTTTGGTTGGCAACGCAGAAGATTTTGGCCATGGAGTGCGGGTCGGAAGAAGTGAAAGAACGGGCTACTGAGACAACAAGATCAATGTTTCACGTGAAACCAAGCGAGTCGGCTCAGCGCGAAACTGCCAGTTTGATGCCAAAACCGATGAGGAACACCCCAGCGATTTTTTGCAACACGCGAGAGATCATGGGGTTGGCGCGAATGCGCTCGGCCAGATAGTGTGTCAGCAAGACGGACGTCAGGCCATACAAGAAGGTCATGCCGGCGATGGTGCCCGCCATAAACCCATAGGTCACTAAGCCGCGCTGATGGACTGGGTCTACAAACAGGGGGAAGAAAGCCATGTAAAAAAGGATGGCTTTGGGATTGAGCAGCGTGATGGCGAAGGCTTGGCGGAAGTAGTGCCCAGCTTTGATATTCAATATGGGTGCCACGCCAGGTTTAGCCAGCAGCATCTTGGCACCCAACCAAGCGAGGTACGCCGCGCCCAACCATTGCACTGCATGAAAAGCATCGGGGTAAGCGGCCAGCAAAGCCGCCACACCCGCCACCGCCGACCACATCAACACTTGGTCACCTGCGATCAGACCCATCGTTGCGGCCAACCCGCCACGGATTTTGCCCTTGCTGGTGGACGTGATCAACGCCAGATTGCCCGGGCCAGGGATCAGCAAAAAGATGAGAACGGTGACAACAAAAGTGCCGTAGTCGGTGACGCCAAGCATGGTGCGGTTCTTTCTGGGGAAAGGGCGAGTTTACGTTGGAATTTTTCGCCAGTATGGTTTTGCAGCGCGCGGGTTGAGAGGCACGTCGTTCGCACGCTACAGGCACGGGGTATGCGTTTTGCTCCGTGTCCCCCGCCCGCTGCGCGGTCTCCTCCTTTTACCTGCGCAAAACGCATACCCCGTGCCTGATGCTGGGGATCTTTGTGCGTGCTGCTGGTCGTCAAATACCAACCTGGCGATTCGGCGAAGAAGGCGGTTGCCCTGTCAATTGGCGCTAACCATCCAGCACCGCAGGATAGGTCGGGTTACGCGTTCTGCGTAGGTAAAAGGAGGAGCCCGCATAGCGGGCGGAGGACACGAAGCAGAACGCGTAACCCGACCTATCCCCCACGAAGGGTTGGCAATCAAATGCCGCTTAAAGACCGACGCATCCAAATGATGCACCGCTCCGCATCCAACCCCGGCACCTTCAGTTGTTCCACGTGAAACACTTCCACGCCAGAAGGCAACACGGCAATCTCATCCCTAGGATGCTTACCCTTCATGGCCATCCACACACCCTGCTCGGCCAACGCCCCGCCGGACCAATTGGTG
>JBDTAG010000392.1:0-5859 GCA_039924745.1 Rhodoferax sp. | reverse complement strand
CATGCCAAAGTACGAGATCGACCAGCCCACGCGCGCCGCCGCGGCGATGACCAACGCATCGGTCACCAATAGGGCAATACGGTAACCGAGTTGGGCGGCAGATGTCATGAGCCCCACCTCGTCGGCGTCGGACGCTGCTTCAATACGCCAGGCGTCGATGGCGATGTCTTGCGTGGCCGACGCGAAGGCTGTCAACAAGGCGAAAGCACCGATGGCCGCAAGCCCACCTGACGTGCCCACGGTAGCCATGCCCACGAGCCCTACAGCCACCAAAATCTGGCACAGCAACATCCAACCGCGTCGTCGGCCCAGACGACCGAGTAAGGGCACATCGATGCGGTCAACCAATGGCGACCAATACACCTTGAACGCATACGCAAAACCCACCCAGGAAATGAAGCCAATGGCAGCAAGACTGGTCCCGTCGTCCCGCAACCAATAACCAAATGTGTTGGCGGTCAGCAAGAAGGGGAGGCCCGAGGCAAACCCCAACGCCAACATCACCATGACCTTGGGCTGCCGAAGCTCACGAATCACTTCCAATGCACTGCGTTTGCGGCGTTCGGCTGGCTTTTCAGTCATTGCAGGTGAGCCGGGTGTGGGTATGGTCATGCAGGAATAATACCGTTATGAAAAATGGATTCGAATGTAGATTGGGTGCGGGGCGTGCACGGGCGCAAACCTTAGTGCTTGTATGGCTGATGGTGCTTGCGTGCACTGTGCCGTTGCTGGCCCAAGCCCGCGAAGGAGTCGACGTTGGTGGAAATTCCGTGCTCACCAAACTGGTGCCCGCAGAGCAGGTGGAGCGCTCCGCGCAACAGCAATATGCGCAGTTGCTCAACCAGGCAGACAGTAAGCGTGCGTTGGGCGCCAAGGACAACGCCCAAGTCATTCGGCTGCGGGCGATTGCGCAGAGGCTGATTCCGTTTGCATTGGACTGGAATCCGCGCGCCCGCGACTGGCAATGGGAAGTCAATCTGATTGGCTCCAGCCAGATCAACGCCTTTTGTATGCCTGGCGGAAAAATCGTTTTCTACACCGGTATTCTTGAAAAATTGCAGTTGACGGACGACGAGGTCGCGATGGTGATGGGCCATGAAATTGCCCATGCACTGCGTGAGCATGCACGTGAACGTATGGCAAAGAGTACCGCGACCAATGTGGTTGCAAGGATAGGTGGTGCACTTGCTGCCAGCTATTTTGGCATTGACTCGCGCATCACCGACGGCGTGGCGCGGGGCGGCGCCAACTTGCTCACGCTGCAATTCAGTCGTTCCGACGAGTCCGAAGCCGACTTAGTGGGCATGGAGCTGGCTGCGCGTGCGGGCTTTGACCCACGCTCCGGCGTGACCCTGTGGAAGAAGATGGGCGCCGCCAACAAAGGTGCGCCACCGCAGTGGCTATCTACCCACCCGGCGGGCACCCGGCGGATAGCGGACATTGAAGCCAACCTGCCGAAGGTCATGCCGTTGTACGAGCGTGCAAGGGCATTGCGAGACACACATTCTAAAAAGCCTTAAGGAAAATGGGGCTCTAGCCCTCGTGTGCATTGAATATGTAGCTATAAATTAAATAGCAGTTTAAAGATGCGACACAGTCATCAGCACCGGACGTCAGCGCGTGTGCCAACGATGGCATGTGTTTCTGGATGCCTGACTTACGCTCAGAGATCCACCGAGTCCCGCTGTCCGGTGTCGAACTGCGATTGGTACAGCCGCCAGTACGGGCCGCCCCGGGCCATTAGCGCGTCGTGGGTGCCACGCTCCAACACATTGCCGGCCTCCATGTAGACGATCATGTCGGCATCGCGGATGGTGGACAGCCGGTGCGCGATCACGAAGCTGGTGCGCCCGGTACGCAGACGCGCCATCGCCCGCTGAACCAGCAGCTCGGTGCGGGTGTCGACCGAACTGGTAGCCTCATCAAGAATTAACACCGCTGGTTTGGCAATGAACGCGCGTGCGATGGTCAGCAACTGGCGCTGGCCGGTGCTAAGCGTGCCCCCGTTTTCATCAAGCTGTGTGTCATAGCCCTGCGGCAGGGTGCGCACAAAGCTGTCGACGTGGCAGGCATGCGCAGCCTCTAGCACCTCGGCCTCGGTGGCCCCCTCTTTGCCGTAGGCGATGTTGTCGCGGATGCTGCCAGTGAACAGCCAGGTTTCTTGCAGCACCATGCCGAAATGCCGGCGCAGCGCTTCGCGGTTGAAGGTCTGTATATCAACACCGTCCAGCGAGATGTGGCCGCCATCGATCTCGTAGAAGCGCATTAGCAAGTTGACCAACGTAGTTTTGCCAGCCCCGGTGGGTCCCACAATGGCGATGATCTGGCCGGGCAAGGCTTCCAGGCTGACATCCTCAAACAGCGGTCGCGCGGGGACGTAGCGGAAGGTCACATGGTCGAACACCACATGGCCGCGCGGTGCAGGCACATCGTGGGGTTGGGTCGGGTCAGCGGGCAGTTCGGGTGCGTCCAGCAACTCGTACACACGCTCTATGGAGGCCGCAGCCGATTGCAGCACCGAGGCAACGCCGGCGATCTGACCGATGGGCTGATTGATTTGCCGAATGTATTGGATGAACGACTGCAACTGGCCAATCGTCATGCCGCCAGCCAGCACGCGCAGTGCGCCTCCGGCTACAACCGTGATCAGGCTGAGGTTACCCACGAACATCATGATGGGTTGCATGATCCCGGACATGAACTGCGCCAAAAAGGCGCTGTCGCGCAAGGCAGCATTGCTTTCCTCAAAGCGCGCACGGGCAAGCCCCTGGTGACCAAACACTTTCATCAGCGTGTGACCGGTGTAGTTTTCTTCGACATTGCCGCTTAGCACCCCAACCTCGCGCCACTGCGCGTCGAAATGCGGCCGCGCCCGCTGGGCCACCCAGCGCGCAGTGTTGACGGATACCAGCACACTACCAACTGCGGCCAGCGCCAGCAGGGGCGACAGCAGCAGCATCATGGCCATGACGCTCAGCAGTTGCAGCACCGACATCAGCAATTGGCTCAGCAACTGCTGCAAGCTCTGGCTGACGTTGTCGATGTCGTTGGTGATGCGGCTCAACACTTCGCCGTGCGGCTGGCGATCGAACCACGGCAGCGACAAGCGGGTCAGCTTGTCTTGCGCCTGCTGGCGCAACCGCAGGCTGATGCCTTGCACCAGACCGTTGGTCAGCCAGGCCTGTGAGAAATTGAGCGCTACGGCGCCGCACTGCAGTAGCGCCGCAAACAGCAACTGCTGGGCAAGGCCAGCGAAATCCAACGGCACCGAGCTACTGACAGCTTGCACCACCTTGTCCGTCGCATGGCCAAGCAGCCAAGGTACCAACACTGCCAGCAGCACACTGGTAACCGTGCAGGCAAGAATCACGGCCAGCGTAATGCCCTGCCCACGGAACATAGCAGCCAGACGCCTGAGGGAACTCTTGAGGTCGCGCGGTTTGGCACTCGACCCCATTCCGGGTGGCCCCATGCGTGGCCCCCGCATCTGGGGTTGCGCCTTGGGTGCCTGCACTGCGGCGGTTGACAGGTCGTCTTGGCTCATGCAGTGACCCGGGTGGTATCGGCGTCGGCACTGGCATGTTGCGAGGCCACGATCTCGCGGTAGGCAGTGCTGCATGCCAGCAGCTCCTCATGGCTGCCCGCCGCTGCGATGCCTCCGTCTTCCAGCAACAGAATCTGGTCAGCGTGGCGTAGCGAACTAACCCTCTGGCCGACAATCAACGTGGCAGCGCCAACGGTCGCAGGCGTCAACGCCGCGCGCAGCCGTGCATCGGTGGCGTAGTCGAGCGCCGAAAAACTATCGTCCAGCAGATAGACCAGCGGCTTGCGCACCAGTGCCCGCGCAATCGTGATGCGTTGGCGCTGCCCGCCCGAGAAGTTGCCGCCGCCTTGGGCCACTGCCGCACCCAGTTTGTCAGGCAGCGCTTCGACAAATTCCGTGGCTTGGACGACCGCGAGCGCTTGCCAAAGTTCGGCTTCGCTGGCCTGCTCGCGTCCGTAGCGCAGGTTGTCGGCCAGCGTTCCCGAAAACAGATACGCCTGTTGCGGCACCAGGCCCAGGCAAGACCACAACGTGTCCTGCGCCAGATTGCGCACGTCGACACCATTCACGCGCACGCTGCCCTCGCTCACATCGAACAGTCGCGTGATCAGATGGATCAGCGTGCTCTTGCCCGCGCCGGTGGCACCGATGACGGCTACCGTCTGGCCCGGTGCAATGCGAAAACTGACATGGCGCAGCACCGGCTGCTCGGCCCCGGGGTAGGTGAAGGTGACGTCGCAAAACTCGATCTCGACGCCGCCGTGTTCGGCCTGCGGCAATGGCTGTGGGTGCGCCGGTTCTGCCACAGACGATGGCGTTAGCAGCACTTCGCGGATGCGCCGGGCACTGACCAGCGCACGCGGCGCCAGGACGAACAGCATCGACGCGATCATGACCGAGACCAGGATCTGCATGATGTAAGACAGAAAGGCCACCAAGGCGCCGACCGGCAGTTCGCCGCTGGTAATGCGCCTTGCCCCGAACCAGACCAGCGCGATGGCCGACAGCTGCATGATCAACTGTGCGGCTGGCATATTGAACGCCATGATGCGCCCGACGCGCAGCGAGGTATCGGTCAACGACTGGTTGGCCGTGGCAAAACGTTGGCCCTCTTGTGTGTCACGCACAAAGGCGCGCACCACCCGTATGCCGCTGATCTGCTCGCGCAGCACCAGGTTGATGCGGTCAATCTGGCCCTGCATGCGCGAAAACAGCGGCATGGCGCGCGTCATCAAAACCCCCACGACGATGGCCAATAGTGGCACGCTAACCACGAGTAGCGAGGCCAGCCCGGCGTCTTGGCGCACGGCCATCAACACCCCACCAATGCCGGTGATGGGCGCGGCAACGATCATCGTCAACACCATCACCAAAAAGGTCTGGACCTGTTGCACATCGTTGGTCGTGCGGGTGATCAACGAGGGTGCGCCGAAGCCGAGCATCTCGTGGAGGGAAAAAGCCTGCACCCGGGCGAATACGGCCGAGCGCAGATCGCGGCCCACGCCCATCGCGATGCGGGCGCCCAGCCAGGCTGCACCGATCGCAAACGCGATCTGCACCAAGGCCATACCCAGCATGAGCGCCCCCATCTGGGCGATGTAAAAGTGATCGTTCTTCAGCACACCCAGATCGATGATTTGAGCGCTGATGGCTGGCAATGTCAGCGCAGCCAGCGCCTGCAGCACCTGACAGACCAGCAGCAGGGCCGTTGGCCCACGGTAGGGGGCCAATAGACGGTTCCACATGGCGATGCGCCCCTCAGGCTCTGCCCGCCCTTGACTATCAACCCCCCGCTCATTGTCGGAGTTCATATCCCTTGGTCAAGCACCGAAGTCGTAGGTAATGGTGATCGGCGCGTGGTCTGAAAACTTCTCGTGTTTGTAGATGTCCACCGTGCGGGCGGCGGCTGCCATAGCGGGCGTGGCCAAGTGATAGTCCAGTCGCCACCCCACATTGTTGGCATAGGCTTGGCCGCGGTTGCTCCACCACGTGTAGCAGGCGTCGGTGGTGTCGGGCTCGAGTTGGCGGTAGACGTCAACGATTCCGCCATCGCTCGTCAGCTGGGTCATCCAGGCCCGTTCTTCTGGCGTGAATCCGCTGTTCTTCTGGTTGCTGCGCCAGTTCTTCAAATCTTCTTGGCGGTGCGCAATATTGATATCGCCGCACAGAATGAAATCACGTTGGGCCTTGAGGGATTGCAGATGCGGATACATCGCGCCCAAGAATCTGAACTTGGCCTGTTGACGGTCTTCGCCCGACGAGCCACTGGGAAAGTAAGAGCTGATGATGGAGTGCTTTCGGCTTGGCGTGTCAAA
>JBDTAG010000391.1:0-3964 GCA_039924745.1 Rhodoferax sp. | reverse complement strand
CGGTGTCCAGTGGCTTGGCCCAGCGCATATTGACAACGGTCGTGTTCAGTACGTTGGCGGCTTCTAAAGCGGGGTGTAGCAACGTACCAAATGCCAAAATGGCAATGCCTTTGCCAGTACGGCGTATTTCGCCCTTGCCGAAGGGCAAGGTTTCCAATCCGGCCCGAACGGCCACACCAGCTCCAGCGCCGCGCGGGTAACGTACGGCCACGGGGTGGTTTTGCGCGAAGGCTGTACTGAGCAGTTGGTGACACTCGTTCTCGTCAGACGGGCACGCCACGCTGACATTGGGTACACAGCGCAGATAGGCGATGTCGTAGGCACCCGCATGGGTGGCGCCGTCAGCACCTACCAAGCCTGCACGGTCCAGCGCAAACACAACCGGCAGGTTTTGGATGGCCACGTCGTGGATCAACTGGTCATAGGCGCGCTGCAAAAAAGTGGAGTAGATGGCAACTACGGGTTTGAGGCCTTCGGTCGCCATACCACCCGCGAAGGTGACGGCATGCTGTTCGGCAATTCCGACATCGAAATAGCGCTCTGGAAAGCGCTGCTCAAACTCCACCATGCCTGAACCCTCGCGCATCGCGGGCGTGATGCCAACCAGGCGCGGGTCTGCCTCGGCCATGGCGCACAGCCAGTTGCCAAATACTTGGGTAAAGCTTTGCTTGGGGGCTACGGCTGGCTTTTGCAAACCCACGCTGGGGTCAAACTTGCTGGGGCCATGGTAGGCGACAGGATCGTTCTCGGCCAACTTGTAGCCTTGGCCCTTTTTAGTGACAACGTGCAGAAACTGCGGCCCTTTGAGTAGGCGAATGTTCTCCAGTGTGGGGATCAATGAATCCAGATCGTGGCCATCGATCGGGCCGATGTAATTGAAGCCAAATTTTTCAAACAGCGTGGCCGGTACGACCATGCCCTTGGCTTGCTCTTCCAGGCGTTTGGCCAGCTCGAACAGTGGGGGCGCGCTCTTGAGTACAGTTTTGCCGGCATGTTTGGCAGCGGCGTAGAAGCGACCGCTCAACAGCTGTGCCAAATAGCGGTTTAACGCTCCCACCGGAGGGCTGATGCTCATGTCGTTGTCATTCAAAATGACCAACAAGTTGCAGTCGGAAACACCGGCGTTGTTCAGTGCCTCGAACGCCATGCCGGCGGTCATCGCCCCGTCACCAATGACGGCAACAGCGTGGCGGTCTACCCCCTGAATGCGTGCAGCTTGCGCCATGCCCAGCGCGGCCGATATGGACGTGCTGGAATGCGCGGTGCCGAAGGTGTCGTATTCACTCTCTGCACGCTGGGGAAAGCCGCTGAGGCCACCCAACTGGCGCAAAGTGTCCATACGGTCGCGTCGCCCTGTCAAGATCTTGTGTGGATAGGTCTGGTGACCCACGTCCCACACCACACGGTCCTGCGGCGTGTTGTAGACGTAGTGCAAAGCCACGGTCAATTCGACCGTTCCGAGGTTAGAGCTCAGATGCCCACCGGTCTTGGCCACGCTGTCGAGCAAATAGCCGCGTAACTCATCGCTGAGCTCTCGCAATTGCGCACGGGGCACAGCCCGCAGGTCGGCGGGATCGTTGATGGTGTGCAACAGGGGGTACTTATCTTTTGACATTTGCTATATTTTTAGTAGCTGCTTGCGCATAGTATTCGAGGGCTAGCGGCCATTTTCATGCTGAGCACTGGATTCAGTGGGCCCGGTTGACAACCATGTCCGCCAACGCGCACAGGGCCTCAGTGTTTTCAAGGCCAGTGGCCTGCAACGCCGCCAACGCCTGCTGCAGCAACTGCTGGGCATAGGCTTGGCTGGCCTGCAAACCCATCAGGGACACATAGGTGGGTTTGTTGTTATCAGCATCTTTGCCAGCTGTCTTGCCCAGCGTGGTGGAATCAGCCGTCACGTCCAGTATGTCATCGACGACTTGGAACGCAAGCCCCATGGCTGCACCATAGTTCTGCAGGCCTTCCAATACCTGGGCACTGGGCGCGCCGCAATGGGCACCCATCATGACGCTGGCTTGCAACAACGCACCGGTTTTAAGCTCGTGCATCAGGCGCAATTGCGATTCTGTGAGCGGCAGACCGACGCTGGCCAAGTCAATCGCTTGGCCGCCAGCCATACCGGCGCTGCCTGCGGCACGGGCCAACAGCGCACACAGGCGAGCTTGCGCCGCGGGTTGCACCGAACCGTCTTGCGGCGTCAGCAATTCAAATGCCAAGGCCTGTAACGCATCGCCCGCCAACAGCGCACTGGCTTCACCAAACTGAACGTGCACGGTGGGCTTGCCACGGCGCAGCACGTCGTTGTCCATGCACGGCATGTCGTCGTGCACTAAGGAATATGCGTGGATGAGTTCGACCGCACAGGCCGCACGCATGGCGGCTTCCATTGTGGCTTCGCGTTGCACCAGGCTAGCACTGGCTCCCGAGCAAACTGCCTCGTGCGCGGCCAAAACCAAGAGCGGGCGCAAGCGTTTGCCGCCGTCCAACACGGAGTAGCGCATGGCCTCCACCAGTTGGGCGGGAGCACCATGGTTCAGGCCCAACGGAACGTCTGCTGTGACCCAATGATCCAACGCGTTCTCAACCTGCGCCAAGCGCGTACGGCTCCAACTATCCAGGTCAAAGCTTTGCTGACCCTGCGCAGATCGCGCGTGCGCGGGGTTTGCCAGGGCTTCCGCTGAGGTCGTCATGGCGTTCATTGTGGTTTCCAGGCCTTCAGGGTGCCGTCGTCCAGCACCTTGATCTGGTCTTCGACAGCCTGCAATTTGTCGCGGCAAAGCTGCAGCAATTGCGCGCCGCGCTGGTAGCCGGACAGCAATTGGTCCAAGGGCATGGCACCCGATTCGAGCTGGCTCACCAGTTGCTCCAATTCACTCAGTGCGGCCTCGTACGTGGCCGGCATAGGGCTGGCAGAGGATGCATCGGCTGCGGGGTCATTTTTGGCGGGGGCCTTGGGCATGTGCGAACTTGGGAGAAATAGGAGGCAGAAATCTGCAAAGCGCGATTTTAGGCGTTTGGCGGGCCCGGGTACAATTGCAACCCCTAGGCAGCTCTCAAGGTAGCTGCCTCACCGAACCCCCGGCAACGGGGGTTTTGCATCCAGAGGACCGAGAATTGTGCAAACAATGTACAAAACTGACTTTCCAACGAACGTCACAAAGCCCGCAAAGCCAATAGACATGCGGGTTTCGACAGAGACAAAAGGTACTCCGTCACAACTACCAGTTTCAAGCTATTTTGACCCCGCGCTGTACCAGCGCGAGATGCAGACTATCTTCCAAAATGGGCCCCGCTACGTGGGGCACTCCTTGAGCGTCCCCAACATTGGGGATTATTACGCCCTGCCCCAAGAGCAGGAAGGGCGCGCGCTGGTGCGCAATGCCGGTGGCGTGGAGCTGATCTCCAACGTCTGCCGCCACCGACAGGCGCTCATGCTCAAGGGTCGAGACTCTCTGATTAACCCCGCTACCGACAACGGGCGTTTGGTCGCCAGCGCTGGCGGCAATATCGTGTGTCCGCTGCACCGCTGGACGTACAGCGGCGCCAATACCAACGGCGTCTCCGTACCATCGGGCACGCTGATCGGGGCACCGCACTTCGACCAAGACCCCTGCCTCAACCTCAAAAATTATCCGCTACAGGAATGGAACGGCCTGCTGTTTGAAGGCAACGGTCGCAATGTGGCGGCTGACCTTTCCGGCATGGGGCCGCGCGCTGCGCTGGATTTTGACGGTTTTGTGCTCGACAAAGTGGTCATGCACGAGTGCAACTACAACTGGAAGACTTTCATCGAGGTCTACCTGGAGGACTACCACGTAGGCCCTTTCCACCCCGGTTTGGGCAAATTTGTAACCTGCGACGACTTGAGCTGGCAGTTTGCCGACAACTACTCGGTGCAAACCGTAGGCGTTGCAGCACAGCTGGCCAAGGCCGACGCTACGGGTGGGTCTGCAGTGTATGA
>JBDTAG010000390.1:0-3256 GCA_039924745.1 Rhodoferax sp. | reverse complement strand
GCACATCAGCGAAGGCAGCGTACTGGTTAACGGTGTGAGTCCGCATGATGCCCGCCTTGCCCGCGCCTACGGCTATGTCTTCCAGGCACCTGCCTTGTTCCCCTGGCGCACCGTTTTGGGCAATGTGATGCTGCCATTGCAAATACAAGGCGGCCAAAAAACACAGAACCGCAGCACCGCCATGGCGCATTTGGAGCGCGTGGGCCTGAAGGGATTTGAGGGCAAATACCCTTGGCAACTCTCCGGTGGCATGCAGCAGCGCGTATCCATCGCACGCGCCTTGGCCTTTGAGCCCAAAATTTTGATGATGGACGAGCCCTTTGGCGCGCTCGACGAAATCACCCGTGACCGGCTCAACGAACAACTGCAGCAACTGTGGCAGCGCGAACGCCGTACCGTGGTGTTTGTGACCCATTCCATTGCCGAGGCGGTGTACCTGTCCACCCGAATCGTCGTCATGTCGCCACGGCCGGGGCGCATCGTCAAAGTGATTGAATCTCCACTGCCGGACGAACGGCATTTGGGCCTGCGTGATACCCAAGCTTTTATGGATGTGGCGCACCAAGTGCGTGAGGCGCTTGCCGATGGCCACATCGAATAAGCCCACCCGCCCATCGCTGGCCGCTCGCATATGGGAGAGCGGTATGCCGGTGGCCGTGCTACTGGCGGTGTTTCTCTTGATCTGGTACGGCGCTGCCTGGGCCATGAACTCTTCCGCCGCCATCGAACGCGTGTTGACACCCGCAGGCAACCCGTGGACCTGGCAAGACCTGCTCCACACCACGCTCAACATGGAACGCCCCGTGCTGCCCGCGCCGCATCAGGTCGCGCTGGATTTTTGGTCCAGCCTGGTGGACTGGCCCATTGACTCGCCACGCAATCTCTTGTTCCATGTTGCCGTGACCGGTGAGACCACGCTCGTGGGCTTTGTGTTGGGCACGCTGTTGGGGTTGGGGTTGTCCATTGCCATCGTGCATTCGCGCACGCTGGACCGTGCCCTGCTGCCCTGGATCGTGGCCTCGCAGACCGTACCCGTGTTGGCAATTGCGCCTATCGTGCTGGTGATTTTGGGCAGTTTGGGGTTGGAGGGCTTGGCGCCCAAGGCGGTGATTGCGATGTACCTCAGCTTCTTCCCGGTGACTGTGGCCATGGTGCAGGGCCTGCGTTCGCCGCAAGTGATAGAGACCGAGATGATGCACACCTACGCCGCCAGCCGATGGCAAGCGCTGTGGATGTTGCGCCTGCCTGCCGCCCTGCCGTTCTTGTTTCCCGCGCTGCGGGTGGGCATTGCCGCCAGTCTTGTCGGCGCCATGGTGGCCGAGTTGCCAACCGGCGCTACCGCCGGATTGGGTGCCCGGCTGTTGACAGGTTCTTACTACGGCAACACGCTGGCCATCTGGTCAGCGTTGGTGATGTCGGCGCTGCTGGGCCTGTTGTTGACAACGGTGGTGGCCGCTACAGAACACCTGGCCTTACGGCACCGGAGGCAGCCATGAAGCCCACGCCCGCTGATGTGTCGCACCGCACCACTGCCATCGCCGTGCTGGTATCACTGGCCGCCGCCAGCCTTCTCTTTTTGCATCCTGCAGCGCAAGGCAACAGTCCACCGACCCCGTTTTTTTGGCTGGTGCTAGGGGTCTTGGGCGTGTCTGCTTTGTGGACCATTCGCCGTGTTGCTGCCATTCAGGGTACGCGTTTTGACGGCATTTTGACGGCCGCACTGTTTGGCGTGTGGGTGCTGTACTTTTGGCAAATGTTGGTCGTGGCATTTGAAGTGCCGCGCGTTCTGCTACCGGCACCCACACTGATCGTGCAATCGATCATGGACAACCCCGGCAAGCTGTGGGGCGACTTTAACCAGACCGTACTCAAAGCCGTCGGCGTCGGTTGGTTGTTGGGCAGTGGCCTGGGTTTTGCGGTGGCCGTGGCGATAGACCGCATGCCCTTCTTGCAACGCGGCTTGTTGCCGTTAGCGTCGTTGACCAGCACCGTGCCCTTGGTGGCGGTTGCGCCCATTGCAGTAATGTGGTTTGGCTTCGAGTGGCCGTCCAAGGCGGCAGTCGTCGTGCTGATGACGTTCTTTCCCATGCTGGTGTCCACCCTGGCAGGCTTGAAGTCGTCGGGCAAACTGGAGCGCGAGCTGATGTACAGCTATGCCGCCGGTTACAGCCGCACGCTATGGTCGTTACGGCTGCCAGCGGCCACGCCCTTTATCTTTGGCGCGCTAAAGGTCAATGCCACACTGGCCTTGATTGGCGCCATCGTTGCCGAGTTTTTTGGCTCTCCCACGGTGGGCCTGGGCTTTCGGATTTCGACCGAAGCGGCCCGCATGAACATGTCTCTGGTATGGGCTGCGATCGTGGTGGCTGCGGTCACTGGCTCGATGGCCTACGCCTTGCTTGTGCAGCTGGAACGGCGTGCCGCGTTCTGGCATCCGTCGATTCGTGGCAAATGATGTAAACCCGCAGATTTGTCCCGTTGTTGTGTTCGATCCAACCTAAACCCAAGGAGTGTTCCATGACCCCTCGTTCCTCTCTGTTGAGCAAAAGCCTGATGGCCGCGGTGATAGCGGTGTGCGGTATGGCAGCCCACGCCGCCGATAAAGTGACACTGCAGCTCAAGTGGCTGCCCCAGGCCCAGTTCGCTGGTTACTATGTGGCGCAGGCCAAGGGCTACTACAAGGCTGAAGGTTTGGACGTGACCATCAAACCCGGCGGCCCCGACATCGGCCCCGCGCAGGTGATGGCCGGCAATGGCGCTGACGTCATGGTGGACTGGATGCCTTCTGCACTGGCGTCGCGCGAAGCGGGTGTTCCGTTGGTCAACATTGCACAGGTGTTCAACCAATCCGGCCTAATGCTGACCTGCAAAAAATCCAGTGGCGTCACCACGCCCAAAGACCTCAAGGGTAAGACCCTGGGTGTTTGGTACGGTGGCAACGAATACCCGTTCCTCAACTGGATGAGCAAACTCGGCTACAAGCCTGACACCGACATCAAGGTCCTCAAGCAAGGCTTCAACGTAGACCCGCTGTTACAGAACCAAGCTGCTTGCATCTCGACCATGATCTACAACGAGTACTGGCAGTTGGTGGATGCCGGAATCAAGGAAAGCGATCTCGTCACCTTCTTCTATGAAAAAGAAGGCGTGGCCACCTTGGAAGACGGTTTGTATGTGATGGAGCCCAAGCTCAAGGACCCCGCTTTTGTGGCGCGTATGGCCAAGTTTTTGAGGGCCACATTCAAGGGCTGGAATG
>JBDTAG010000389.1:0-4783 GCA_039924745.1 Rhodoferax sp. | reverse complement strand
AGAGTAGGTGCGGGCAAAGTGTCAAAATTGACCGGCAAGTTCTGACAGCTCTCGCAGCTTGAGCCGGCTGGTGAACGCGCGTTGTTCTCCGCTGAGCGGGTCTACAAAGGCAATACGCTTGGCCAGCAATTGCAACGGATGGTCGTAGTCGGCGCTGCCCTCGGGCGTAAGTGTTGGGTAGATGCCATCTCCCACCATAGGTAGGCCCAGTGCAGCCATGTGTACGCGCAACTGGTGCCGCTGGCCAGTAACCGGTTGGAGCTCATAGCGTGCAAAGCCGCCCATCACCTCGGTCTGCGTGATGTGGGTCAGTGCGTTGGACTCGCCTGCTACCTCAATCTGCTGCATGAAGTGTGCGCCGGGCACGATGCGACTCGCGCGGGTTGTGGGCCAGCGCAAGTTTGGATGTGAGGGTGCAATACATTCGTAAGTTTTGTCCACTTGGCGCAGTCGAAACAGCTCTTGGTAGGCACCACGTGTTGCGGCCTGCTTGGAAAACAACACCAAGCCTGCCGTGTCGCGGTCAATGCGGTGAATGGGCGACAGCGCATCCAGCCCCAACGCGTTCTTCAGGCGTATCAATACGGTTTCTTGCAAATATTTCCCGGAGGGCATCACAGGCAAGAAATGCGGTTTGTCCACCACTATCAAATGTTCGTCTTGCCAGAGCACTGTGGCGTCAAAGGGGATGCGCGGCTCGCGTTCTACAGCACGGTAGTAGTACAGTCGCCGACCTGCAGCAAATGCGGTGTCGGCAGCTAGGGGCAGACCTTGGTCATCCACCACGTCGCCATCACGCAGTCGTTGCGCCCACACTTCCGCGGGCACACTGGCAAATCGGTTGACCAAAAAATCCAGCATATTGGCCCAAGGTCCGGGTTGCGTGACGACGCAACTGGGGCCCACCCCCAGGCGGTCAGGCGGCGGGTTGGGCCGGTGCAGAGACATCTAATCAGTTAGGGACAGGGCTTGCGCTTTGCGCTGCAGTCTGTCCCACAATGTTTTCAGATTCGCTCAAACACCACATCCCACACGCCGTGTCCGAGTTTGATGCCCCGGTTTTCGAACTTGGTAAGCGGCCGATAGTGTGGCTTGGGCGCGTAGCCATGGAGATCTGGGTTGGAAGCAAGCGCCCGGTTCTTCAGCATCGGTTCGGCCGTCAGCACTTCGAGAATCTGCTCGGCATAGGGCTGCCAGTCGGTGGCGCAATGCAGATATCCGCCAACTTTGAGTCGGCGCGCCAGTTTGGCTACCAACGGTGACTGGATCAAGCGGCGCTTGTTGTGCTTGGTCTTGTGCCATGGATCGGGAAAAAAAATGTGCACTCCGTCCAAACTCTCCATCGGCAGCATGTGGTCAATCACCTCCACTGCGTCATGGGCGCAGATGCGGATGTTCGTCAGGCTGTTTTCGCCAATGCGCTTGAGTAGTGCGCCTACACCTGGTTCGTGCACCTCACAGCACAGAAAATGGGTGTCTGGCAGCACGCTTGCAATGTGCGCCGTGGCTTCGCCCATGCCAAAGCCGATTTCCAGCACGATGGGCGAAATGTTTAAGCCTTTTGAGCCTGTAGCCCTCGTGGAATCTCCGTATACCGCTTCGAAATTGATAGCAACTGGCTGGTAGGACAATAGGAATTTTGGCCCTAGTTCTTCAAATGCCTTGGCCTGGCCGGTGGTGGTACGTCCAGCCCGCTTCACAAAGCTTTTGATGGTGCGCATGAAGGGCTTTTGCACTTCAGTGCTGGGGGTGTCGGTCGGAATTTCTACGTTGGTGCTCATGGCAAGTCAGGGGGAAGCGTGGACCTGCATTGTAGGGAGCGCACACCAGGCGCTTCCAAATTAGAAGCTTTCCCAGTCCTCGCTGGCTGACGCTCCCGGTGCTGCCTTGGCCATTGACGGTGCTTTGGCTTTCTGGGGCGGCAAGCGTGTCATGGAGTAATTCGTTTGGGGTCTGCGTACCGCATTGGCAGATGCGTGTGCTGTAACACGTGTGGTTGGTGGCGCGGGCCTACTGTTGGCTGCGGAAGAATTGTCTTGAGGGTTGAGTTTGAACACCGCCACCGCCTGCACCAAATCCTGTGCTTGACCTTTCAGGCTAGAGGCTGCGGCGGCCATCTGCTCCACCAAGGCAGCATTCTGTTGGGTGGCTTGGTCCATTTGGGTGACCGCCTCGCCGACCTGGGCAACGCCCGTGCTTTGTTCGCTACTGGCCGCGCTGATCTCGCCCATGATGTCCGTTACACGGCGGATGCTGGTGACCACTTCGTTCATGGTGTTGCCTGCCGAATCCACCAGTTGCGTGCCCTGGTCCACGCGCGCTACGCTTTCGTTGATCAGGGTTTTGATTTCCTTGGCTGCCTCTGCACTGCGCCCGGCCAGGCTGCGCACTTCAGATGCCACCACGGCAAAACCGCGCCCTTGCTCACCCGCACGCGCAGCCTCGACCGCCGCGTTGAGCGCCAGGATGTTGGTCTGAAAGGCGATTCCGTCAATCACGTTGATGATGTCAGCAATCTTTTTGCTGGAGTCGCTGATGCCTTTCATGGTGTCAACCACTTGCGACACAACCTGGCCGCCTTGCACCGCAACAGACGACGCCTTCTGCGCCAGTTGGTCCGCCTGGCGGGCGTTGTCGGCGTTTTGTTTGACGGTGGACGACAGCTCTTCCATGGACGCAGCAGTTTGCTCCAGTGCACTGGCTTGGGACTCGGTTCGGGCGCTGAGGTCGTGGTTGCCTTGGGCGATTTCGGAGCTAGCCGTGGAAACCGATTCCGAGCCCACTCGGACGGTCGACACCACGTCGGCCAAATGCGTTTGCATAGTTCCCAATGAACGCAATAGTTGTGCGACCTCGTCGCCACCACGCACGTCAATGGGCTGGGTTAAATCACCTTCGGCGACACGCTCGGTAATGGCTACGGCCTGTTTAAGCGACGCAATGATGTTGTTGAAAACACTGTAAAAAACTATAAAAAAGATACCCAGCAAGACCACACCGCTGACGGTACGAAACCACTGCCACTTGTTGGACTCTGCCTCTGCAGTTGCAATGGCGCCTTTGGTGCGCTGGTCCAGCAATTGGAAGAATTCATTGACCGGCTGCATGATCTTGGCTTTGTTGCGGTGGTATTCCGCGTTGTGCATGAGATCACGCGCCTTTTCCAAATCCGGGGTACCGGTCGTTGTTCCACCTTTGCCATCGGGCACTGCGCCCTTGACCAGCCCCATGGCCAGTACTTCGGTGTTAACAAGATCTGCAGACTTTTGTGCGGCTTCATTGAGCTTGCCCATCTCGGCGTCTGAGAAGCCCTCTCGTTTCATCATGTCCAGTAGCGAAATCGTTTCGCCCGGTGATCCTGGCACGGCTACGTCTGCGGCGCGGAAGTCCCAGTAGATGCCGTCATAGCCACCAGGGCGTGGCTTTTTGCCACTGCGAATGTCCAGGATCTCCATGTACTGGTCTTCCCAGCGTTTGTCTCCTGAAACAACATAGGTACGCGCCAATCGGGTCAGGTCATCGGAACTGTGGCGAAACTCGTCTGCCAGTTGGTAGGAGCGGTAGCGTTGTGCGTGTGCAGCAGAAATGTCACTGTTGGCCTTACTGAGGCCCCACTGGCTGAAGGACAGAACAATGACCGTCATCAGCATCAAGCCGATGAGCAGCATGAACTTCTTGCGCAGTGTCAGTTGGTGGACGAAATTCATGGCTAGTTCTCCATTCTTAGTGGTAATTTTTTAGCACAGGACTTTGACTCTTTGCAACTGCAGGACTTGGACGCGCTATCCAAATCTACCGAACCGATCCACGCTGATATCCAACACAACAGCTAAACCGGCTACATGCACTGTGACCCATGAGAGTGATTGGGCGGCGCTTCGCAATACACGTCAGCTCACGCAATCTTGTTGTTTTCAGATTGCTTGTCAATGGATATTTGAGTTAATGCAATGCGTCGCCTGCATACTGCAAAAGCGGTGGCTTTAAAACCCAAGCTCAACCGCCCACTGGCAAGCTGCCCGCGGCCTTAACCGCTTTGAGAGAAAAGCTGGTGGAGATTTCCTTGACGCCCGGCAGGCTGCGGATCTTATTGCGCACCAGTGCCGAAAAACTTTCCAAATCCACCTCTACGGCTTCAATCAGAAAGTCGTAATTGCCAGACAGGTTGTGACAAGACACCACTTGGGGCAGTGCGACGACTTCGCGCTCAAACGCAGCCGTCACCTCTGGCGTGTGGTTTTGCATTTGCAGGTGGATAAATCCCGTGACGCCATAGCCCAGGTGCTTTCGGTTCAAACTGGCGTGGTAGCCCTGGATCACGCCAGACTCTTCCAACTGCCTCACCCTGCGCCAACACGGCGACTGGGAAAGTGATACCTGCTCGGCCAACTCGGCCATGGTTTGGCGTGCATCGCGTTGCAGCGCCAGCAAAATGGCTTGATCGGTGGCGTCAAAAGGTTTCATAGGTCAATTTTGCCTTGCTATGAGAATTTATTGCAAATAATTACCTTAAGAGACTGTCGATTGACCTGAATATAGGAAATTTATCCCGATGGACTGCATAAAAATTCTTCTACACACAATTTAGAGGAGACACCCCATGAAAGCCAATGACCTGCCCTTCGATTCCATCCCCGCAGCCGCAAAGCCCAAATCGGGTGGTTTCAGCACACGTGCTATTCATTGGGGCTACGATCCTGCTGACCACCAGGGCGCGTTGGTGCCTCCGCTGTATACCTCGTCCACCTTTGCCTTCCCAGACGTCGCCTATGGCGCTCGCTGC
>JBDTAG010000388.1:0-5381 GCA_039924745.1 Rhodoferax sp. | reverse complement strand
GTCCCCAAGATGGCAGCCCTGGACCCCACACTGATGACGGGCCTGCCACCCCACATCACGGCAGCCACTGGCATCGACGCGCTGACCCACGCGATTGAGGCCTTTGTCGGTAACTGGACCACGTCCTACTCGGACGGCATGGCCTTGTCCGCCGTGGGTCTGATCTTCGAGAACCTGCGTACCGCCTACACCGATGGCAAGAACCTCGAAGCCCGCGAAAAAATGTCGTTGGCCTCCACCTACGCTGGCTTTGCCTTCACGCGTGCCAACGTGGGCTATGTACACGCCATTGCCCACCAGTTTGGCGGGCTGTACCACACGCCCCATGGTTTGGCCAACGCCATCATGCTGCCGCTCGTGTTGAAGTATTCACACCCAGCCATCGTCAACCGGTTGGCACTGCTCGCCGTGGCGGCCAAGGTTGGCACGGAGGACGAAGACAACGACTCGTTGGCGCAAAAGTTTCTGGATGCGGTCGACCAGTTGAACCGGGATCTGGGCATTCCCACCTTCCTGGCGGCGCTGAAAGAGTCCGACATTCCGGCACTGGCCAAGGCGGCGTGCTGGGAGGCGCACACCGGATATCCCGTGCCGCGTTACATGTCGCAAGAAATATGTGAAGATCTGATCCGCAAGGCGCTGCCACCGAAGGCTGCCAAGGCCACTGCAGTGCCTGCGAAGAAGAGCAGACGCGCTGCGAGCTGAAGGTAGTCGGGCAATACAGTAACGATACGAGGAGCGGTTGATGAAAAAAGTAGTGACAGTGACACTGGGTTCGTCCAAACAGGATTTCGAATTCAAAACCAAGTTTTTGGGCCAATCTTTTTCTGTTAGCCGCATGGGCGCGGACCATGACACGGGCAAGGCATGGGAGCTCATGCGCCGCCAGCAAGCCACGGCCGACGCCATTGGTCTGGGCGAAATCCCTGACCATTACCAAGTGGGCCTGCGCACTGTTATTAACAAAGAAACCCAACGCCTGACCAATGTGGTGACCCGCGTGCCGGTCACCACCGGCGCTACGCTGCGCCGCTTGCTACAAGTGCGTGCCGTGCGCTATGTGCAAAAGGAATTGGGTCACTACTTCAACAACAACCTGGTGCTGTTTCTTTCGGGCATGCGCAACTACGACATGGCGGTTGCCATGTCCGACTACACCAAGAACCTGAGCTTTGCCGACGCGCTGTTCCAGACCGGCGCACCCACCATGTTGGGCTCGCTAGACCAGTTGGAGCTGTATGCCAAGGGCAGTAAGTACATGCTGCAAGGTAAGTCCGGCCAGATGCTGGAAGCCGCACTGTCGGGTTTCAAAAACAAGATGGTGGCCGATGTGGTTGCCAAATCGCACGTCATCGTCGGCACCTTTGCCGAACTCAAAGCCGTCAGCAATGCCTCCAACCTGGAAGGCAAGACCATCATCACGTCTGCCGTGGACGACCAGCGACTGGCCTTCTTCACCAAGTGCAAGGTCAATCTGGTGATCGATGTATCGCCCAAGCTGTTCCCCGAAGTGGTGGGCATCAACACCATCGAGGCGATGATTTTGGCTGCGCTGGAGAAGCCGCAAGAAGAAGTGTCGGACGACGACTTTGATGAAATATTGAACGAGCTGGATATCAAGCCGCGTCTGCTGCACCCCACGGGCAAGTTCCGCAACATCCGCCGTTTTGCGTTTGTGATCCACCCCTTAAGCCAGAACTACATCCGCAACGCCTTCCCCATCCCCAAGTCCACGCCGAAGTTCGTGATGGACAAGGTCGAGACCTTTGCCGCCCATATGCCGCCCATGGTGTATTGCAAGATGAGCAACATCGTCTCGCCCACCGGTGCCGAGGCCGAAGGCTGGCTGATCAGCGTGGGCGGCACACCCAAGGAAATGCTGTCGCGCAGCCCCGAGTTCACCTACCGCCGTCTGCTGCAAGCCTCCAAAATGGCCGAGAAGATGGGTGCGCAGATCATGGGCTTGGGCGCCTTCACCAAGGTGGTGGGCGATGCGGGTGTCACTGTGGCACGCCGTTCCAGTTTGCCTATCACCACGGGCAACAGCTATTCCGCATCCGGCGCGCTGTGGGCTGCAGCCGACGCCATGCGCCGCATGGGTCTGTTGAAGGTCAACACGCACAACAAAAAAGTCGCAGCAAAGACCATGGTGATTGGCGCATCGGGTTCCATTGGCTCTGTCAGCGCACGCTTGCTGGCCATGTCGTTCGACGAGGTCTACCTGGCCGGTCGCACCCTGAGCAAGCTGGATGAACTCAAGGCTTCCATCCTGAAGGAAACGCCAGACGCCAAAGTCTTCACCACCATCGACTACAACGAGTTGCTGGCGGACATGGACATGATCGTCACCTCCACCTCGGGTGCCGGCAAAGAGATTCTGGACATCATGCGGGTCAAGCCCGGTTGCGTCATCACCGACGTGGCACGCCCACTGGACCTGCCAGCATCCGATGTAGCCAAACGCCCCGACGTGCTGGTGATCGAATCCGGCGAGATTGACCTGCCGACCAAGGTCAAGGGCATGAAGAGTATTTCCTTGCCCCCCAATGTGATCTATGCCTGCCTGGCCGAAACCATTGTGCTGGCGCTGGAAGGCCGCTTTGAGGTGTTCACCGTCGGCCGCGACACCGAATGGGAAAAGGTCAAAGAGATTTACAAGCTGGGCCTCAAACACGGCATGAAGCTGGCCGCTATCTCGGGCGTCAATGGCGTGTTTACCGACGAAGCCATTGCCAAAGTTGTGACGTTGGCCAAGAAGGCGCGCCTGACCTGGAAGGACAGCGGAACAAGCACGAAGGCCAGCAAGGCGGTTGTCACCAAGACACCCCCCGTGGCAAAGGCGCCAGCCAAGGCACCCGTCAAAGCGCCAGCCAAGGCAGTCACCAAGAAGGTCACGGCAGCGCCTGCAAAGAAGTCAGCAGTAGCCAAGACAACAGCCAAAAAAGCTCCCGCTAAAAAAGCTGCAGCCAAGAAAGCAGCCCCTCGCAAGGCAGTCGCCTGAGTTGACTGACTGCCCCCGTACACTGGGGGCATGAACCGCAATCTCTGGCTACTGGCCTTGTGCCAAGGACTTTTTCTCACCAACAACGTCGCCTTCATTGCCATCAACGGCTTGGTCGGCCTGAGCATGGCGCCGTACGGCTGGATGGCGACGCTGCCGGTCATGGGTTATGTGGTGGGTGGCGCTCTGAGCACACCGCTCGTAGCGCGCACACAATCACGCTATGGTCGGCGTATCTCTTTTCAAATTGGTTTGCTGGTAGCGCTGGGCTCTGCCTGTGTGGCCGCATGGGCCGTGGTGGATAGAAATTTCTGGCTATTGGTGGCAGCGACAGTCGTGGCCGGCTACTACAGCGCCAATGGCCAGTTGTACCGCTTTGCGGCGGCGGAACTGGTGCCTGCACCCCAGAGAGAAAAGGCCGTGTCCATGGTGCTGGCCGGCGGCCTGATTGGAGCCATTGCTGGGCCAAATCTTGCCGCTCGTGCGCGTGGCCTGCTGGATGTGCCGTTTGCTGGTGCCTACGTCGTTTTGGCATTCGTCGCCATCACGGCGATGGTATTGATGTCCTTCATCCGATTTCCGCAAACAGCTGTTGTGCCCAAGGGCGCAGGTACCGGACGCCCACTGCGCGAAATCGTGCGCCAGCCGGTGTTTATGGTGGCCTGCGCTTGCGCCGCCTTGGGTTACGGTGTGATGAACCTGCTGATGGCCGCCACGCCACTGGCCATGCAACAGTGCGGGCTGTCCTTTAACGATGCAGCCTTCGTTTTGGAGTGGCATGTTATCGGCATGTTTGCTCCCGGCTTTTTTACTGGCGGTTGGATCAAGCGCTTTCGCACGCTGCCGGTTATGGGTGTGGGCGTTGCATTGAACCTGGTGTGCATCGTCATCGCACTATCGGGTGTTGAGCTGCACCAGTTCGCGGTGGCGCTGTTCTTGTTAGGCTTCGGTTGGAACTTGGTCTTCACTGGCAGCACCACCCTTGCCCTGGGCGCTTACCGTCCCGAAGAAAAAGACCGCGCACAAGCCGCCATCAATTTCTGCGTGTTTGCGGTAATGGCCTTTACGTCGTTTGCATCGGGTGCGTTGGTTACCACGCGGGGCTGGGCACTCTTGAACTGGGGTTCATTGCTACCAGTGCTACTGACTGCCACGATCTTGGCGTGGTTTGCGTTTCGGCAAAAGGCGCAAACCCGGTTGCCGGTTTGACACCGCAGCAAAGTCGAGGTCAAACAAAAATCAGGCGATCGCCCTCATGGAATGTCAGTAGTGCGCTACTATTTTTATAGCTAAATCAAAACCGCTGGTCCAGCCATTGCTTGAGCGCAGCAAAAACCGGCTTCGCATCCTGCTCGTTGAATATCTCGTGGTACATGTTTTCGAAGCACTGCGACGTGACCACATCCTTGGGCGCCATGGCGGCAAATGTGCGGCTGCCTTCCGGGTTCAGCAAACGGTCGTCGCCGGCATACAGCAGCAACGTTGGCACGGTCCACTTCGGTGCCAACTCCAAAGTCCTAGGACCCTCAGAAGCAATGAAATTGGCGAGCCGCGCCGAGATACGGTCGTGCACCAACCGGTCGGCCTTGTACTTGGCGACCACTGCCGGGTCGTGCGAAATAAATTGTGGTTTGACTCCATTACCGACCCGCAGATCGGGTGCAATTTTCAACAAAACTGAAATCAAGAATTTTTGGAAGGCATTCATGCCGACATCCAGCGCGGGGGACGACATCACCAAGCCGTCGACCTTGCGCAGCCCAAGGGAAACGAATCGTCCAACGACCAGGCCACCCATGCTGTGACCCAACAGAATCACCGGCGTACCTTTTGGGGTGCGGGAGCGGATGCTGTCTACCATGTCAGCCAGGTCATCGAGCAAGCGCGTATCGCTAGGCAAACTGCCCCGAGCTCCGCCGGACTCTCCATGGCCGCACTGGTCATAACCGCGGACGGCAAAGCCCCAGGCATTGAGTTGCTCTGCTACATGGTCATAACGACCCGCATGTTCACCCAAACCATGAACCACGATGACGACACCGCGCAACTTGACGTCCGGGTCCAAGGGCCAGTCCTGCGCAATAACGTTGTCGCCGTCGCTGGCAGTGAAGATGGACAGTGTGGATTCCGCAGTCATATGGCTCACAAAAACAAGTTGTAGGGCTCAGGGGAACTGCGCAATGACCTGTGCCACGGCAGCGGTCAACTTCTTGGCATACGGAATGTGCAAAAACTCATTCGGGCCATGCGCGTTGCTCTTGGGCCCCAACACGCCACACACCATCATTTGCGCGGCCGGAAAGCCCTTGGATAGCATGTTCATCAGCGGGATGGTGCCACCCTGGCCCACGTACCCGCACGACGCGCCAAAGTGCGCTTG
>JBDTAG010000387.1:0-6075 GCA_039924745.1 Rhodoferax sp. | reverse complement strand
TGTCAAGGCAGGTTTGCTCATCACTATCTTGCTGGTTGGCGGACAGCATGTGATGCGGCGCTGGCTCACCCTGGTGGCAAAGCGCAAGAGCGAAGAACTCTTTGTGCTCAATTTGCTGTTCATCACGCTGGGTTTGGCGTGGATGACCGAGCTGGCCGGTTTGAGCCTAGCCCTGGGCGCGTTCATTGCAGGAATGTTGATTTCGGAAACCGAATTCAAACACCAGGTCGAGACCGATATACGCCCATTCCATGATGTGCTGTTAGGCCTGTTTTTTATCAGTATTGGCATGCTGCTAGACATGCGCCTGGTAATGGAACGTTGGCCTCTGGTGTTGCTGCTCTTGGTGGTCCCCACGTTGTTCAAAGCGGCATTGGTCACCGGCTTGTCCAAAGCACTCGGCGCCAGCTCGGGTGTGTCATTGCGCACAGGTCTATACCTTGCGCAGGCTGGCGAATTTGGCTTTGTGCTGCTGACCTTGGCGCAAACAAATTCGCTGGTTCCCCCGGACCTGTTGAACCCCATCCTTGCCAGTATGGTGCTGTCCATGGTGGCTACACCCTTCATCATCATGTACAGCAACCGTATCGTCATGAAGTTGGTTTCCAGCGAATGGCTCATGCAGTCGCTGCAGATGACGACCATTGCGCGAAAATCCATCAACGCCAATCGCCACGTCATCATTTGCGGATACGGCCGCTGTGGGCAAAATCTGGCCAAGATGCTGGAGGGCGAAGGCATTCCCTATATCGCTCTCGACCTGGACCCGGACCGCGTGCGCCAGGCAGCCGCAGCAGGTGATTCAGTGGTATTTGGCGATGCCGCCCGTATGCAAGCCCTGATTGCGTCAGGCCTAGCACGCGCCAGTGCGGTGGTCATCACCTATCTCGATGTGCCAGGCGCCCTCAAGGTGCTGAGCCACACCCGTGCGCATGCACCGCAGGTGCCCGTCATCGTTCGCACACAGGACGACCTTAACCTTGAAGTGCTGCAAGCCGCAGGTGCAACAGAAGTTGTTCCTGAAACCATAGAGGGCTCGCTGATGCTGGCTAGTCACGCGTTGGCACTGGTGGGCGTGCCCATTCGCCGGGTGATACGCATTGTTCAGGACCAACGCGACGCCCGCTACAACCTGCTGCGCGGTTTCTTCCGCGGTGCGGACGACGACTCCGTCGATGAACTGCACTACGACCGATTGGCCACACTAACCCTTTCGCAAGACTGCAAAGCCATTGGCCGAACGCTCGATTCTTTTGCACTAAATACGCTGGATGTTCGCGTCGTCAGCATCCGCCACGCGGATGGCAAAGCCGGGCTAACGCTTGGCAACACCGTACTGCACACGGGCGACACACTGGTGCTGGCAGGAAAAGCAGAAGCCTTGGCTGTAGCAGAACACAAAATCATCAAAGTCTAAAACTAACGTGCCACCGCCTTGGGGGCACAATGCGTGCTATCACCCTTTTCGGTCACTCCATCGCTCACGACCACCATGCAAAATATCAGCATCAACCAGTATTTGAGAGACCACATCCGCACGGTGCCGGATTGGCCTGCACCGGGCGTTCAGTTCCGCGATATCACGCCATTGTTGCAAGAGGCCAAGGTATTCCGTGTGCTGATTGATGCGTTTGTCCACCGCTACATGGATGCCAGCATGCGGCCTGATGTCGTTGCCGGACTGGACGCGCGTGGATTCATCTTGGGCGCAGTGGTCGCCTACGAACTCAATGTCGGGTTTGTGCCCATCCGCAAAAAAGGCAAACTGCCGTTCACAACGGTGGAAGAAACTTACGAACTGGAATACGGCAGCGCAACGGTCGAACTGCACACCGATGCTGTCAAAGCCGGCGACCGGGTGCTACTGATAGACGACCTGATCGCCACCGGTGGCACCATGATGGCTGGCAAGAAGTTGCTCGAAAAACTAGGTGCTACGGTGATGGAAGGCGCAGCCATCGTGGACCTGCCCGAGCTGGGCGGCTCACAAAAATTGCGCGATTCGGGATTAGCGCTGTTCACCTTGGTAGATTTCGCTGGGCATTGAGCCACGACAGGCAAAAGCTATAAATCGCCGTACTGCGTGCCGCTCAGTGGAGACGGTCTATCGTCCAGCTCTGTGTCATCAAATGTCGGCATGGGAGCAGGGTTACGTCGCCCGGATTTCACAATTTCACCCGGCGAAGACAGCACAGCGGGCGCTGCCACAGAAGCTAGGGCCTGTTTGAAGGCCGCAACCTCTTCAGGGTGTAGAGGCTCATACGAGGGTTTGGGTGGTGAGGCTGGCGCTGCAACGGCAACAACAGGCTTCTTGGTTGCCAATGGCATGGGGGCTGCGGGTGAAGGCGCACTGATCCGCGACAAACCCGCTGTCACATGTTCGTTGACACGCCAGTAAACCGCAGTCACCAAGATATCGTGTCGGGCCTTGGCGTGCTGGGCAATGAGTCCTTCAATCTCGGCCAGCTGTGAGGTCTCACCCGCGTATTGGCGAGCCAAATCCATCATGATCAGATACTGACGACCACGGGAATCAAGAGATAACACCTTGAATTTGTAGGTGGATGACAACACTCCCGCCTTGATCATGGCTTCCCGCACGACCGAATACAGCATTTCTCGCCGTTCCAATCGCTCCCCTTTTCGATTCGCAGCGCTGCCAGGGGGAGCCGACGGAAGCCGCCCACGTGGTTTACCCGACGCACTAAAAGGTACAGTCGCATCGACATGTCCCAAGCCAGAGCTCTCTCCTGGCAAGGTCGGGACAAGCGGTGGTTTTTTTGAAAACCAGTTTAGGAACGACATACTTTTATGCTTTCGAGGAGCAGGACAAAAGAGTGTATGTCAGCTATTTGCCAATGCAAAATTTGGAAAAGATCACTCCCAACAAATCATCGGACGTGAATTCTCCAGTTATTTCGCTCAAAGCGTTCTGTCCTAGACGTAATTCTTCGGCCAGAAGGTCCAGCGATTGGTCCTGTGCAGCCAAATGCTGCGCCGCCAAACCCAGGTGGTATTCGACCCGCCGCAATGCGTGAAGATGCCGCTCCCGTGCGATGAAAACACCGCCATGCGAAGCCTGCCATCCTGCCGCCTCAAGCAGTGTGTGCCGCAAGGTTTCCAGGCCAACACCCGTCTTTGCAGACAACACAATGCCCGGATGTAGCGCCTGAGCAGGCGCTGCATCCGCTTTATTCCAAACATCGATCACAGGCACATTGTTTGAGAGTTTTTGGCCGATAGCCCTCGTGATAACTGTCTCACCCGCTATGTAATCAATAGCATCAATACGGGTCAGGTCATGTAAAAACACGACTGCGTCGGCGCCTTCAATTGCTTCCCATGCCCGAGCGATCCCAATTTTCTCCACGTCGTCATCGCTGTCGCGAAGGCCAGCCGTATCTACGATATGGATCGGTACACCTTCTATTTGTATGGTCTGCTGCACCTTGTCGCGCGTCGTACCCGCAATGGGCGTCACGATGGCCAGCTCCGCACCTGCCAGCGCATTGAGCAGCGACGATTTTCCGGCATTGGGCTGACCTGCGATAACCACGGTGATGCCTTCGCGCAGCAGTGCGCCCTGCTTTGCCTTTTGCAATACGCTTTGTAAACCCTGCTGCAGACGATCTAACTGGCCCTTGGCGTTGGATTTTTCAAGAAAATCAATCTCTTCTTCCGGGAAATCCAGCGTAGCCTCGACCAGCATCCGCAGGTGGATCAGCGCATCACGCAGGGTATGGATCTCGCGAGAAAATGCGCCTGACAGGGATTGCGTGGCACTGCGAGCCGCGGCCTCGGTGCTGGCGTCGATCAGATCGGAGATCGCCTCGGCCTGCGCCAAGTCGATCTTGTCATTCAAAAAAGCCCGCTCGGAGAATTCACCGGGTTGGGCGATCCGCATACCGTCCAGATAGCTGCGCCCGGTTGTTGTGTCAACATCTGCCGCCGCCTCCAGGCAACGGGCCAACAGCAGTTGCAACACCACAGGACCGCCATGGGCCTGCAACTCCAACACGTCTTCGCCAGTAAACGAATGGGGGCCAGGAAAGAACAGCGCAAGCCCTTGGTCCAGTGGCACACCATGGCGGTCATTGAACGGTAGATAGGTCGCCTCGCGCGAGCGCAAGCTGCGGCCCAAAAGGTGCGCCACCCACGGCCCCAGGTCTTTCCCACTAACCCGCACAATGCCTACCGCACCGCGACCTGCGGCAGTGGCAATGGCTGCTATAGGTTCCTGGTGGCGTGCGAGCATACGTAAAGAAGCGCCATACAGGCGCTTCAGGGGTTTACTTCTTCTTCCAGGGCAGGTTGAACTGCGGCGGCACGCCCATGCGGGTGTTAATGATCCACTGTTGCGCGATGGAGAGCGAATTATTGGTGATCCAGTACAGCACCAGACCAGCGGGGAAGAAGAAGAACATGACGCTGAAAATCAACGGCATAAACCACATCATCTTGGCCTGCATGGGGTCCGGCGGCGTGGGATTGAGCGCAGTCTGCAGCAACGTGGTGCACGTCATGATCAGGGGCAGAATAAAGAACGGATCCATTGACGAAAGGTCCGTAATCCAAAACGCCCATGGCGCATTGCGCATCTCAACGGTGGACGACAAAACGTTGTACAACGCAATGAACACGGGGATCTGGATCACGATGGGGAAGCAACCGCCCATGGGGTTAACCTTTTCCTCGCGGTAGATGCGCATCATCTCTTGCTGCATCTGCTGTGGGTTGTCTTTCAGACGCGCACGCATTTCAGTGATCTTGGGGTTGACCGCCTTCATCTTCGCCATGCTGGCGTAGGCTTTGGCATTGAGCCAATAGAAAGCAATCTTGATCAAAAGCACCAAAGCCATGATGGACCAACCCCAATTGCCAATCAGACTATGCAGTTCGTCGAGCAACCAATACAGGGGTTTTGCCAAAGTTCTGAGCCAGCCGTAATCCTTCACCAGTTCCAGCCCTGGGGACAATGCCTCCAGAACCTTCTCTTCCTGTGGTCCCACAAACAGTGTGGCATCTACGGTCTTGGTAGTGCCCGGTGCAATTGGGTCCATGGCCACGCGCATGCTTGCCCTGTAGCAGCAGTCCGGCACCGTTGAGCCAGGTATTTCGAAGGCTTCCAACGTGTTCTTGCGGGCAACCCCATCCGGCAAAATCCATGCGCTGACAAAATAGTGCTGCACCATTGCGACAAAACCGCCGGTGGAGTTCTGTTCGTAATCGCCCGTCTTGGCCGGGTCTGTTCCCTTCATCTTTTGGATCTTGGGAAAGGCGAAATTCTGATATTTCTTGGTATCCGTATAAACCGCTGCACCCGTAAAGGTTGAGCTGAAAGACGGCGTCGTTTTTACGCCAAACATCTGCAACAACTTTGGCGGCGGGGTTTTCGAGATCGGGACATGCCCATCGCGCACCAATTGCAAGTAAAGGGCAGGCGAAACTGCTGTGGTGCCCGTGTTGGTTACCGCATGCTTGACAGCAATGTCGTAGGCCCCACGCCGCAGCGTATAGGTTTTAACCAACTTTACGCCACCCATGTCCTGGGATGTAAAGGTAACAACCAGTTCCTTTTCACCGTCTTTCAGCACGTGCTCGCCCGACATCGTCATGGGCGCGGTGTGGCTTGGAAACACGCGGTCTCCGGTTAAAGACAGCAGCCCCGATTGGGCTTTATAGAAATGGTCTTTGTTGTCTTCGAGCAAAACTACATTTTTAGTATGGTCCGCCAAGTCAACTTGCTTCAATAGTTCGGACCCTACCAAAGAGCCGCCGTCTGTGTCGAATGTCAGCTTCAGCACATCGGTCGTTACAACGACACGCTCGCTGGGCGCGACAGTCGCCTCTGCGGACACGGGTGTTTGCGCGGTGCCTGCAACCGAGGACTGTGTTGCACTGGACGCAATGACCGGATTCGCCGGTGTAGCGCCAGGAGTGCTGACAGTTTGCTGGACGGGGCCAGGGAAAAAAGTCGCCTTCCTCCCGTTGTGAACCTGCCAATGGTCCCATAACATGACCATAGAAAAACCAAAGATCACCCACAAAATGGTGCGGCGAATATCGTTCATGAGG
>JBDTAG010000386.1:0-7101 GCA_039924745.1 Rhodoferax sp. | reverse complement strand
GGGCAGAAGATGAAGACATTCTGTGCATACACCCTGGTGGGCCACGCGTTGTGGGAGCACTGGCCATACGCGCTGCTTTTGATGCCATCTTTAGCCATGAGGGCTCGATTCAAGTGCAAGCAGAGTCTGTTCGCCGTATCACCTCCATGGCCAGCGCCGTGCACAGCGTGTTGGAACGCATCGATGTGATGACCAGCGAAGGGCCGGCCCACGCCTTTGTGCTGGCCACCAATGTGTACCACCAAACGCCACAAGGCTGGCGTATGGTGGTGCACCATGCCAGCCCGGGGACCCACGATGAAGTGCAAGAAATAAACCAATCTGCGCAGGTGCTGCATTGAGAGCTATCCGTGATCAGCCCTCGCAATATATGGGTAGGAAGCTATGAATTATGTAGCGCCAAATTGGCTACCTGGTGGCAACCTGCAGACGATTTGGCCTGCACTGTACGCGCGTCGGGTGGTGGGCGAGCTGCCGCAATACCGACGCGAACGGTGGAGTACACCGGACGGAGATTTCATTGATGTCGACTACCTGGAGATGGTGAACACTCCCCCGGTCGTACCGCAATCGTCGCCGGCTGACGGACAAACCCTGCTTGTCTTGTTCCACGGGTTGGAGGGCTCTTCTGCCAGTCACTACGCCCACGCATTTGCCGACTTTGCCCGCGCGCACGCTATGGCATTTGCTGTGCCGCATTTTCGCGGTTGTAGTGGCGAGCTGAATCTGGGGCCGCGCGCCTACCACTCAGGCGACTATGCCGAGATCGGGTGGGTGCTACAGCGCTTTCGCCACCAACACCGTGGCCCAATCGTTGCGGTGGGTGTCTCACTCGGTGGAAACGCGTTACTGCGTTGGGCCCAAGAAATGGGGGAATCGGCCGCGCAAGTGGTCTCTGCGGTAGCGGCGGTCAGCTCCCCCATCGACTTGGCAGCGGGCGGGCATGCTATCGGCAAGGGATTCAACCGGCAGGTCTACACACGCATGTTTTTGAACACCATGAAGCCCAAGGCTTTGCGCAAATTGGATCAGCATCCGGGCCTGTTCGACCGCGACGCCTTGCTGCAGGCGAAGGACCTTTACGACTTCGACAACGTCTTCACTGCACCTCTGCACGGATTCAAGAACACCGAAGATTACTGGCTCCGTGCTTCGGCCAGACCGCATCTGGGGCAAATCAAGATACCCGCCTTACTAGTCAATGCGGTGAACGATCCTTTTGTACCCTACGATAGCTTGCCATCGCAAAAAGATGTGGATGGTTCGTACATCACCTTGTGGCAACCCGAACAGGGCGGTCATGTGGGGTTTCCGCAGGGCCGCCCCCCTGGCCACGTACGGGTTATGCCAGGCCAAGTGGGAGACTGGCTGCTGCAACACGTGGGCAAAAGTGTCAACGGGAGGGGTTCGCATGGATGACATCGTCAAACAAGCCATGGCCAAATGGCCCAATGTGCCAGACTGTTATGGCTGGCTGGGGTTGGACGCACGCGGCAACTGGTATATGCGAGATGACCGGGCCCAGTCTTTGGGTCCTTTTGCGGGCGGACCGCCTGCGGCAAAAGGATCGCTGCTGTTGCATGACAAGCTCATCGCCTTCATCAATCGCAATTATTTGGCTGATGCCCACGGTCAGTGGTTCTTCCAGAACGGACCGCAGCGCGTCTATGTAGAACTGGCTGCCACCCCTTGGATCTGGCGTGTGCAAGCGGATTACTCGCTACAAACCCATACTGATCGGCAAACTATTTGCACAGCATGTCTGATGGACGAACAGGGTTGGCTATATCTGGAGACACCCCTGGGTTTCGGTTTGGTCCACACCCAAGATGTTGCAGTGGCGGCGCAAGCTATCGAAGCGGGGCTTTGGACCGTGCAAGACACGCAACGTAGCGATCTGCCACGACGATATGGCTACGTCTGTAGTCCAGCTCTGGCACAACAAGATACTATGAAATCAGTAGCTGCATAGCTATATTCCACGAGGGCTAGAGCCCAATTTCCTTTAAGACCCAAGCGAAAAAAAGCCGGCACCAAGGCCGGCTGATAAAGGCTTGGCCAAAAATCAGGGTTGAGCGGCTGACGCGCCTGACGCGGCTGGTGTCGCTGCCTTTGTGGGCTCGGGGAATTTGGCTCCACCCGCGTTGGCCATGTAGACCACGGCGCGAGCCACTTCAAAGTCATCAAAATCTCCACCGCCTTGGGCACCCATGGCGCCCTTTCCGCCCAAAGCGGAGTGCAGCAGCGACTCAAAACCAGTCTTGATGCGAGGGGCCCAGGCTGCGGCATCGCCAAATTTGGGAGAGCCCGCCAAGCCAGTTAGGTGGCAGGTGGTGCACTGGGCTTTGAAAACGGCCTCGCCCGTCTTCATTTCGCGGTTGGCGTCTTTGATTTCCACGGTACCGACCTTCTGAATGCGGGCCAGCGTGGATTGTTCCAGGTTGACCGAACCGGCCAGCGGCTTGTTGGACGACGTGACGTAATGGACCAAACCAATGATCAAGAAAATAGGAAGTACGAAGGAATAGAGCACCGCCATCAACAACTGCTTGGGAGTTTTGATCGGGCCAGTGTGATCGTCGTTGTGGACGGTTGCATTGTTGTCGTTGCTCATGGGGTCCTCAATAGTCGGCTGCGCGCGCGGAAATTCGGTCGATTATAACGGTCCGGTGAGTGCGCATTGCAGGTGCCGAATGTGGAAATGTGAGCGCTGGGGCGGGTTGATTACAATCAAGGGTGATGCCCTCGGCCCTCGAAGGGTGCGTCCTAAAGCCCCGGCAAGGCTTTTTTCCAAATTGATTTCCAAATTCGTTTCATGCTGAGTGCACACGGTCTAAGCTGCGTGCGCGGTGAACGCACATTGTTTGCCCAACTGGATCTTTCGGTAGACACGGGAGAGTGGTTACACGTGCGCGGCGAAAATGGGTCGGGTAAGACCAGCCTGCTGAGACTGCTGGCAGGCCTGTCGCCACCATTTGAAGGCGAAGTCCGCTGGTGCGGTCGGTCCATAAGACAATCAGATTCTGGTTACATGCACAACCGTTTGTTCTTTGGCCACAACGGTGCCTTGAAAGAAGATCTGACTGCGCTGGAGAACCTGTCGTTCGCCGCCGCCATTGATGGCGCTATGCTCGCCGAAAGCAAGGCATTGGCAGCCTTATCCCGCTTTGGGTTAAAGGGTCGAGCCGAATTGCCCGTGCGAGTGTTGTCCGCAGGCCAGAAGCGCCGTGTCATGCTCGCGCGGCTGGCTACCCGCAATACCAAACTGTGGGTGCTGGACGAACCGTTTACCGCGCTGGATGTTAAGGCCGTGGATCTATTGGGCAGTCTGATTGCCGAGCATTTGGCCAGTGGTGGTATGGCGGTGATCACCAGCCACCAAACGGTGCCGTTGCCGGGCGGGCGGGTGGTACAGCTGTGAATGCTATGTGGGCTATGTTGCGTCGCGATTTGTTGCTGGTCATGCGGCGCAAAGGCGAAGTATTGACCGCGCTGTTTTTCTTTGTCATTGTCAGCAGTCTTTTCCCCCTGGGTATTGGCCCCGAGCCAGAACTGCTGCGCAAAATAGCGCCCGGCGTGCTATGGGTGGGTGCCTTGCTGGCCAGCATGCTGGGCTTGCAGCGCATGTTTGCGGCGGACTATGCCGACGGCACGCTGGAGCAAATGGCTTTGTCACCAACGCCCCTGGTATGGTTGGTCGTTGGCAAGATTGTTGCGCATTGGCTGGTCAGTGGTTTGCCGCTGGTACTGATTGCCCCGGTGATAGGCCTGCAGTTTGACCTGGATGCCAGTGCACTGGGAGTGCTGATGTTGGCCCTGCTGTTAGGCACGCCTTTGCTGTCCATGATTGGTGCTATCGGAGCTGCGCTCACGCTTGGCGTGCGTGGTGGGGGCGTTTTGCTCAGCCTGTTGGTGCTGCCGTTGTACATACCCGCGCTGGTTTTTGGCGCCGGCGCCGTGGAAGCACATGTTTCGGGGCTGGGGGCTGAAGGGCATTTGTCGCTATTGGCGGCCCTGTTGATAATGGCCACGTTTTTTGCACCATGGGCAACCACGGCTGCGTTGAGGATCGCATTGGAATGAGCAAGCAACTGACCAACTGGTTCAAATTCGCCAGCCCACAGGCCTTCTATCCGCTGGCGGGCAAGCTGATCCCCTTGTTCTGGGTATTGACAGCGGTGTTCGGCATCGCCGGGCTTTGGCTTGGCTTTTTTGTTGCGCCTACCGACGCCACTCAGGGTGAGGGCTACCGCATTATTTTTATCCACGTTCCCACTTCGTGGATGTCCATGTTCATCTACATGGTCATGGCGGGTTGGGCTGCCATGGGCTTATCGCTCAACGCGCGCCTGTCCAGCATGATGGCCCAAGCACTGGCCCCCACAGGGGCGTTGATGGCCTTTTTGTCTCTGTGGTCCGGGGCTTTCTGGGGCAAGCCCATGTGGGGTGCATGGTGGGTATGGGATGCACGTTTGACGTCCGAATTAATCCTGTTCTTTTTGTACCTTGGCTTCATCGCCCTGCAGGCATCCATCGATGACCCTCGCAGGGCCGACAAGGCGGGCGCAGTTTTGGCGTTGGTGGGCGTGGTCAACGTGCCGATCATTTACTTTTCGGTCAAATGGTGGAATACCTTGCACCAAGGTTCATCGGTCTCCATGACGAAGTCTCCATCCATGGCGATGACCATGTTGTGGGGTATGTTGTTGATGGCGCTGTGCCTGTGGATGTATTCCATTGCCGTTGCGCTGATGCGGGTGCGTGCCATCGTATTGGAGCGCGAAGCACACACCGATTGGGTCAAACAATTGCGTGAGGTCAAGGTATGAATTGGAACTCGGCATCCGAATTTTTTGCCATGGGCGGTTACGCACTTTATGTTTGGGGCAGCTTCGGTGTCTGCGCCTTGGCCTTTGTTGTGGAACCTTTACTCGTACGACAGCGTCACACACAGATCGTGCGAACTTTGCGCCGACAGGCCGCGGCTGAACAGATGGAAATGGAAAACACGTGAAACGCTGGAAAAAACGCGCCGCTGTCATAGGTGCAGGTTTGGCTGCTGTCGGCATTGCGGCTGCCCTGTTACTGAATGCATTGAACAGCAATATTGCGCTGTATGTGACGCCTAGCGATGTGCTGGCAGGTAAAGCACCCAAAACCAAAGCCTTTCGCATTGGCGGTTTGGTCAAGCAAGGTTCATTGCACCGAGATAACCTGACCGTGCATTTCGTGATGACCGATCTGGTGCAAGACATCCCGGTGGCGTACACCGGTATCTTGCCCGACCTGTTCAAGGAAGGCAAAGGCGCAGTGGTGCAGGTCAAGCAAAACACCGGTGGCGAATACATCGCTACCGAAGTGTTGGCCAAGCACGATGAGAATTACATGCCCCCCGAGGCGAAAGACGCGCTGGACAAGGCGCAAAAGAGCAAAGGTAGCAACGCACTATGATCCCCGAACTCGGCCATTTCGCTCTGATATTGGCACTGTGTGTGTCTCTGATCCAGGGTATTCTGCCCATAGTTGGCGCCCAAACCGGGCGGCGCGAATGGATGCTGCTGGCCCGACCGTCGGCCCAGGTTTTGTTCCTGCTGATGGCAAGTTCCTTTGCTTCCTTGGCATGGAGTTTTTACAGCAATGACTTCTCGGTGCAGTACGTGGCCGATCATTCCAATGCGCAGTTGCCCACCATCTATCGCTTCGGTGCGGTGTGGGGCGGCCATGAAGGCTCGTTGCTGCTGTGGGTGCTGATGCTGTCAGGCTGGACCATCGCCGTTGCACAAAACTCCCGCACACTAGATGATGCAATGGTGGCGCGTGTTATAGGTGTGCTGGGTCTGGTCACTGCGGGGTTGTTGCTGTTCGTATTGTTTACCTCCAACCCGTTTGCGCGTTTGCTGCCTGCTGCCGAAAATGGTCATGATCTGAATCCGTTGTTGCAGGACCCTGGCCTGGTATTCCATCCGCCAATGTTGTACATGGGTTATGTGGGTTTCTCAGTAGCCTTTGCGTTTGCCATTGCGGCACTGTTGTCGGGCCGTCTGGACGCGGCTTGGGCACGCTGGTCGCGTCCTTGGACCACTGCAGCCTGGATCTTTCTGACGCTGGGCATTGCGCTGGGATCCTGGTGGGCCTATTACGAATTGGGTTGGGGTGGCTGGTGGTTTTGGGACCCGGTTGAGAACGCCTCGTTCTTGCCCTGGTTGCTGGGCACGGCATTGCTGCATTCCCTGGCCGTGACAGAAAAGCGTGGCAGCTTCAAGAGCTGGACCGTACTGCTGGCGATAGGCGCGTTTTCACTTTCCTTGCTGGGAACCTTTCTTGTGCGATCTGGTGTATTGACATCGGTGCATGCATTTGCCACCGACCCGCGACGCGGCATTTTCATCTTGGTGCTCCTGGTGCTGGTGGTCGGTTCGTCTTTGGCGCTGTTTGCGTGGCGCGCGCCCAAGGTAGCATTGGGCGGAACGTTTGCGCTGGTGTCACGTGAGTCGCTGATGCTGGTGGGCAATGTGCTGCTGGTGGTGGCTTGTGCGTCTGTATTGCTGGGCACGCTGTACCCGCTGATCATTGATGCATTGCATCTGGGCAAAATTTCTGTGGGACCACCCTACTTCAACGCGGTGTTCGTGCCCATCATGACGCCGGTGTTGTTCCTCATGGCGGCCGTACCCTTGGCGCGTTGGAAGCATGCCGATATCAAAGACATTGCGTTGAGGATGTGGATTCCGGGTGTGTTGGCTGTAGTCGCCGGTATGCTCGTGCCTAGTCTGATGGGTGGCTGGTCGGCGCTCAGCGCATTGGGCGTGGCGCTATCGATGTGGATTGCGGCTTCGGGAGTGATCCAGGTTGCCCGGCGCCTCAAGGTTGGCGTGCCGCCCGCGTCTTTTTGGGGCATGCACCTTGGGCATTTCGGCATTGCAGTGTTTGTGTTTGGTGTCACCATGGTCAGTAGTTTCCAAGAAGAGCAAGACGTGCGCATGGAGCCTGGCGACACGGTGCTGGTGGGTGGCTACCAGTTCAAGATGCTAGGCGTGCAAGACGTGCCCGGCCCCAATTACAGTGCGGCGCGTGGCAGCTTCGAGGTCAGTCGCAATGGTG